>JBDTWP010000048.1:0-26676 GCA_040006615.1 Ferruginibacter sp. | reverse complement strand
CATGGGGTCATAGATCGATCGTAATTGGCATATATTTGGCTCCCGGAGGAATTAGCAGGCATAAAAAATCCCTTCTGCAGGTGCAGAAGGGATACTATTTCCATTCGTAATAATCTGTAAATGCGAGGCTACTAAATTAGTATCCCATTCCACCCATATCCGGACCGCCACCACCATGGTTATGCGGAGCTTCTTCTTTAGGCCTGTCAGCGATCACACATTCTGTTGTTAACAACATACCTGCAATTGACGCTGCGTTTTCAAGCGCAATACGGGTTACTTTAGTTGGATCGATCACACCAGCCTTGAACAACTTTTCATACACTTCTGTACGGGCATTAAAGCCGAAATCACCTTCACCTTCTTTAATTTTCTGTACTACGATGCTGCCTTCAATACCGCTGTTTACAACGATCTGGCGCAATGGCTCTTCAATAGCACGCCTGATGATCTGGATACCTGTTACTTCATCATCATTGGCACCCTTCAGTTTGTCCAATGAAGCAATGGCACGAATAAATGCAACACCACCTCCAGCAACAATACCTTCTTCCACGGCCGCTCTTGTAGCATGTAAAGCATCATCCACACGGGCTTTCTTCTCTTTCATTTCTACCTCTGTAGCCGCGCCGATGTACAATACCGCGACACCGCCACTTAATTTAGCAAGGCGTTCCTGTAATTTTTCCTTATCATAGTCGGAAGTAGTATTTTCAACCTGTGCTTTGATTTGATTAACCCTTCCTACGATCTCAGTTTTTTTACCTTTACCCCCTACAATGGTTGAATTGTCCTTATCTATTGTGAAAGATGAAGCCTGGCCCAGAGCGACAAGTTCCACGCCTTCTAATTTATGTCCAAGTTCTTCGCTGATAACTGTTCCTCCGGTAAGTATTGCAATATCAGTTAGCATTTCTTTTCTCCTGTCACCAAAACCCGGGGCTTTTACAGCTGCAACTTTAATGGTACCGCGTAATTTGTTTACCACCAGTGTAGCTAAAGCTTCGCCATCCAGGTCTTCAGCGATGATCACCAAAGGACGGCCGCTTTGAGCAACTTTCTCCAGTATATGTAAAATATCTTTCATCGCGGAAATCTTTTTATCATAGATCAGGATATAAGGACTTTCCAGTTCCGCCTGCATTTTTTCGGTATTAGTAACAAAGTAAGGAGAGATATATCCCCTGTCAAACTGCATACCTTCCACTACTTCAACTGAAGTATCGGTACCCTTCGCTTCTTCAACCGTGATCACACCTTCTTTACCTACTCTTGTCATCGCTTCCGCGATCAACTTTCCGATTGCCGGGTCATTATTGGCGGAAACGGAAGCAACCTGTTCAATTTGCCTGCTGTTGTTGCCTACTTCTACCGATTGTTGTTTCAAATGGGCAACCACTGCCGTAACGGCCTTGTCGATGCCACGCTTCAGATCCATAGGATTTGCGCCGGCAGCAACGTTTCTTAAGCCTTCAGAAATAATTGACTGTGCCAATACAGTAGCTGTGGTAGTGCCATCACCTGCGATATCACCGGTTTTTGAAGCCACTTCTTTTACCATTTGCGCACCCATGTTTTCAATCGGGTCTTCCAGTTCAATTTCTTTAGCTACGGTTACACCATCTTTGGTAACCTGTGGAGCACCAAATTTTTTCTCTATAACTACGTTACGACCCTTGGGTCCAAGTGTTACTTTTACTGCATTTGCCAATGTATCTACGCCTTTTTTCATTTTATTGCGGGCGTCAATATCAAATAATATCATTTTTGCCATAAAAAATTAATTTGAAAATTTAAAAATTAAAAGATTTGAAAATGACTTTGTACATTTCCATATTTGCCATTGGCTGATTATACAATCGCCAAAATATCACTTTCTCTCATGATCAGGTATTCCGCACCTTCGATCGTGATTTCCGTACCGGCATATTTGCCATATAAAACGGTATCCCCTGTTTTAACGGTTACAGGTTCGTCTTTTTTGCCCGGTCCTGCAGCAAGCACCGTACCACGCTGTGGTTTTTCTTTTGCAGTATCGGGAATAATGATGCCACCTGCAGTTTTTTCCTCTGCAGCAGCGGGTTTCACAATAACCCTGTCATGCAAGGGCGTAATGTTTAACTTCTTAGCCATAATTTTATTGATTTTTGATTAATTGAATTTGTACACCCTGCATTTTTGCCGGGCAGGCGAAGGTATACCAATTTCATACCAAACCTGTGTTAAAAGAATTGTTGTCATGCTTTGGGGCACAAAAAAATGATATGTCAGGATTTTAGTGAAAATTAGTCAGACAATGCGATCATTGTGTACGGAATTTTGTCAGTATCCACCTTAATCTAAAAACTGGTCAATGCGGTAACCTGATAACCAGGTCTCCTGCCTGCAGCATTGGCACATTTTCACATTAGCACATTAGCAAATTAGCACATTAGCAAATTAGCAAATTAGCACATTAGCAAATTAGCAAATTAGCACATTGGCCAATTAGCTAATTTTCACATTTTCACATTTTTTTGAAAGGCGTGTAAAATGTTTACCTTCGACCTTCAAAAGTTCTTTACAAAATGATCAGCAGAAGAAATATCCGGGTTAAAGTAATGCAAAACCTTTATACTTTAGACAGTACCGGCAATGAACTTTTACCCGGCCAGGCGGTTAGTTTATTGAGAAATCAAATAGACCAATCCCGCCAGCTTTTTGTTTACCTTGTATACTTTATCAGTGAAGTAGCCCGTTATGCTGAAAAAGATGCGATCAAAAAGGCTTCCAAACATCTGCCTTCGCAAAGTGACCTTAATATCAATACAAAAATTGTAGGCAACGAATTATTGTGGAAAATACTGGAAGAGCCCGGTTATAAGGAAGCGGTTGCTGAAATTTTACCCAGGTTTCCTGCGGATGAGGAATTATTAAGAAAAACCTACCTGGCGTTGATCGAATCGGAGGAATACCAGGATTATATAATTGTACAGGAGAGAAATAGAAAAAGCGAAAAGGAAATTCTGGAATTTATATTCACCAACCTGATGCTGCCAAACGACAATTTTATCAGTCATGTAGAAGAGCTTTTCATTAACTGGGAGGATGACGCCGAGATGATGAACGTGTTAATAAAGAATTTTTTGCAAAAACCGGCCAGCTTTGATTTTAATGAAATGATCAGTAAGGAAAAATGGGATTTTGCCAAAAGCCTTTTAGAAACAACTATGGATAAAAAGGAAGTAAGCATGGAACTTTTAAAACCCAAATTGAAAAACTGGGATGCGGAACGCATTGCGGCGCTGGATCTGATCATCATACAAATGGGTATCAGTGAATTTTTGTTTTTTGAAACAATTCCCACCAAGGTAACCATCAATGAATATATTGACCTGGCCAAAGACTACAGTACCCCGCAAAGCGGGCAATTTATCAATGGCATACTCGACAATATTCACAAAGAGCTTACAGCAGATGGAAAGATTCAGAAGAGAAATTTCAGGAACAGTACGTTGTAAGATGGCTGTTGCTGTCAGCATTTAGTAGTTAATAAAATGCAGTCGCTTAAATTTCCAAATTAGGCTATTGGCCTGCCTGGTGTTCAGGCTAATTTCTTATTGTATACCTTTGACTTAAAATTAATTCAGTGAAAAAATACATTTTGTTTTGTTGGCTGGCATTCACATTCATTGCCTGCGATGTACGTAAAAGCGACAGGGTAGTAGATGATGTAAAGTTGACGCACAGTGTAGTAAAGAAGATTTCAACGGCAATACCTGACAATACCATGGTACAGTTGATTGACAGTGTTTATAATTTTGGCAAAGTAACGGAAGGAGAAAAAGTGACCTTTAATTTCAGGTTTAAAAATACAGGTACAAATCCTTTGGTGATCACCAGCACCACTGCCAGTTGTGGATGTACCGTTCCGGAGAAACCGGAAAAACCTGTAATGCCTGGCGAAACAGGTTTTATAAAAGTAGTATTCAACAGCATGGGGAGAGCGGGCCATAATGAAAAAACCATTACTGTGATGGCTAATACGAATCCCGCCTTTCCCTCATTAGTATTAAACGGTGATGTTACCGAAGCAAAATGAGAAAAAACAATTTTTTAATAATTAATAAACAACACAATGCAATTACATGGAATTTTTTTGACGATGGGCCAGGGCGCCCAGGGAAACACACTATTTACTCCAATTTTTATGGGAGCAATGATCCTGGTATTCTGGCTATTTATGATTCGCCCGCAGGCTAAAAAAGCAAAACAACAAAAAACATTTATCAGTGATCTGAAAAAGGGTGACAAGGTAGTTACCATTGCAGGAATCCACGGTACCATCAATAAAGTAAACGAAGATGGCACACTGAGCCTTGAAGTAAGTCCGGGTAGTTACCTGAAGATCGAAAAAAGTACTGTTAGTATGGAAATGTCGGCGAGCATTAATAAGTCCGTTGCAGAATCCAAAGCTTAAAACCTTTAACCCTTTTTAACCGCTGCATCCGGTCGAGCCTTCCGGCAATAACCGGGATGTGAAATAAGGAGAATAATATAGGGCAGCATTATTAGAAAGCGGTGGGTATCTTTTACCCGCCGTTGCGACAAATTTGATTTTAATTTATAATTTTAACCGGTCGTTCCATAGCGGCCGGTTTTTAATTTAAATAATTTACCCGGTTAATAGCTAATGGACTGAAGTAGATATATTGATTATCTTTTTTAAAAGTACAGGCTTCAAAATTAAGTTGACTATCCAGTACCCGATAAATTATACTAAACTATCATTCATGATTATAAAGGTTGGGATCACCGGCGGTATTGGCAGCGGAAAAAGTACGGTTGCAAAAGTATTTGAAGTGCTGGGTATTCCCGTGTATTATGCGGATGTAGCTGCCAAACGCCTGATGAATGAAGATGAAGTGGTAAAACAACAATTGCAAAAACTATTTGGCAACGAAACCTATGTGGATGGGAAACTTAACAGGGAATATCTCTCTTCCCTGGTTTTTAATAATGAAGAAAAACTGGCCCTCCTCAATTCCATAGTTCATCCCGCTACCCTCCGCGACTCCGAACAATGGATGCAACAACAAACGACTCCTTATGCCGTTAAGGAAGCGGCACTGATTTTTGAAAGCGGTGCCGGCAAGCAATTGGATTATGTGATCGGCGTATATGCCCCTGTACCGGTACGTATCAAAAGAGTAATGAAAAGAGATCATCTTTCCCTCGAAGAAGTGAAAGCAAGAATGGAAAAACAAATAGATGAAATTATAAAAATGCGCCTGTGTGATTATATTATTACCAATGATGATCAGGAATTGGTGATACCACAAGTAATTGGACTACACGAGATCTTTATTGCCATGAGTTGTTAATACCCATTGAATAGGATGAGTTCTTTTCTTAAAAATATTTCTACTGAATTAGGTTGATCGGTTACATTCCAAATTGTTCCCGAGATATTAAAGAGACCCAACTAACCGCTAACTACTGCCTAAATCTTACCCTGACACTATCTTTTCAAAGCTTTTGATCTACCCTGGTCCGGATTATCCCAATATCCCAGTCAGCTATTTTTTTTCATACACCATTTCCCCATTCACAAAGGTTTTTAAAACCCGGGTATTCAATATTTTACCGGCATCCATTTCCATCAGGTCTCCGTCAAGTATTATAAAATCCGCAAACTTTCCTATTTCGAGACTTCCTTTTTCCTTCTCTTCAAAATTGGCCCATGCCGGCCAAATGGTCATGCCTTTCAATGCTTCCTTCCTGGTTAGCGCATTTTCAATTTGATAACCTCCCTGCGGTGAGCCATTGGCATCCTGTCGTATGCAAGCGGCGTAGAAGGTTTTGAAAGGGCTGATATCTTCGACCGGGAAATCGGTGCCCAGGGCGAGCCATCCGTTTTGATCAAGCAATTGTTTGTAAGCATACGCCCCTTTTACTCTTTCAATTCCCAACCGGTCACCCGCCCAATACATATCTGATACAGCATGTGTCGGTTGCACAGATGGTATAATATTGTTACTGCCAAATAAATCAAAATCATTTTTATTAATTACCTGTGCATGTTCAATACGCCAACGAAGATCATTATAGCCTTTCAGGTATTTTGCGTAGACATGCAGCATTAAACGGTTGGCGGAATCACCAATGGCATGAGTACACATCTGGAAACCATGGGAATAAATTTTTGCCGCTATCTCATCAAAGTGTTCCTTATTGTTTACCAAAAATCCATAGCTATCCGGCCTGTCGGCGTAAGGAGCGAGCAGGCATGCCCCTCTTGAACCCAGGGCACCATCTGCATATACCTTAAAAGAACGCACATTCAGCCGGTCGGTTTTAATCATGCCCCTTCTGAATATCGCCTCATAATTGGAATTGTTATCCCTCAACATTACATATAAACGCATTTTAAGCACTTTGGATTTTTGTAATGCTTCAATCATCAATACATCCTCATATTGCAACCCGCAATCATCAATCGTAGTTAACCCTACGCCGAAGCAATTGGCCTGGGCATTCAGTAAGGCTTCCAACTTTTGTTGTGTCGCCGGCGCAGGTATCTTCGAACTTACCAATCCCATTGCATTGTCAATTAATATACCGGTTAATTTCCCATCTTTTGTTTCCACTTCGCCACCAGGTAATTTTAAGCCTGGTAAAATTCCCATCATTGCTTTTCCATTGGCGATCGCAGCATGCCCGTCTACCCGTGTAAGAAAAACTTGGCGGTTGGGGAAAAGCAGGTCCAGTTTTTCCCTGCCTGGAAAAGCCTTAACATCCCAATCATTCTGATCCCACCCTCTTCCTGTTAACCACCCATCTTTATGCGTTACCGCAAATTCTGTTAGCTTTTCCAGGGTCTCCTCCCAGCTTTTGGCACCGGTAAGATCAGCCGTTTGCAAACCAAGCCCATAACCCAGGAAATGGGCATGGGCGTCTATAAAGCCGGGAAAAATAAATTTTCCCAGCGCATCCAATTCGGTTTTAGCTGAAATTTCTTCTCTTAGCTGGTTGGTCGTACCGGTAGCGATGATTTTGCCATCCCTGATCGCCATGGCGTCTTTCAAAGAAAACTGGTCATCCACCGTATAAATGGTAGCATTGTACACCAGCAGGTCGGCAGGTGTTTTCTGAGAATTGCATATAAACCCGAGACCCAAAAAAACAAATAACAACAGTTTATTCATATTGAATGATTAGTCTAAAGATGACATCTTTTTAAAAGATGTCATCTTTAAGCGCTATTTATTTTTCTACCGGTATTAATTTAAAAATAAAACCCGGAAACTCAACGGACACATACAGGTAACCATCGGGGCCCATCCTTACATCTCTTAACCTGCCTATATTTTTCAGCAATAATTCCTGGCTTATCACTTTACCATTCTCTATTGTGCAACGATTGAGGTATTTAAACCGGAGCGACCCTACCATCAGGTCTCCCTGCCAGCCTTTATAGCGGCTCCCTTCCACAAAGGCCATACCACTGGGGGCGATTGAGGGCAGCCAGTACAATAATGGCTGTTCCATTCCTTCCATGGCAGTTTTATGGGTAATGATCTTAGCGTCGTAATTGATCCCGTAACAAATGACAGGCCATCCATAATTTTTTCCCGCACCAATAATATTTATTTCGTCACCTCCCCTTGGCCCGTGTTCATGCGACCAAATCTCACCTGTGAAAGGGTTTACTGTAAGGCCCTGCGGGTTGCGGTTACCGAATGTGAAATTAGAAGCTTTTGCGCCCGGCGTATTTACAAATGGGTTATCTGCAGGAATGGTCCCATCATCCTTTACCCGGTGTATTTTCCCAAGATCGTTACCTAGCGATTGCGGATTTTCCTTTTCATTGCCTCTTTCCCCAACGGAAAAATATAGCAGGCCATCCCGGCCAAAAACCATACGTCCTCCGTAATGATGACGGGTTTTAGAATACGGCAGGGCTTCAAAAATGATCTTTTGCTCCTCCAGTTTATCTCCGTTCAGTTTAGCCCTCATAATGGCTGTGGTGGCTACCGTATCTGAACCATCCTTTTTAAAGGCGGAATAGGAAATGTAGATGAGACGGTTGCTTTTAAAGTTAGGATGCAATATTACATCCAGCAAACCTCCCTGTCCCTGCGCATTTACTGCAGGGCTGCCGTTGATCAATTGCATTGACCTGTCCCTTCTTATACGGTATAACTTTCCGGATTTTTCGGTTACGAGCATTTCCTCATTGGGCAAAAAAGCCATGCTCCAGGGGCTTCCAATTCCTTTCACGATCGTATCCAGTTTTATGTTTTGATCTTCCGAAACAAATAAATTAGCGGGTGCCGGGGCATTAACAAAATCATATCGTGCTAAATTTTTTAAACCGGTAAGAATATAATCTGACAATGCATATATTTCATCCTTTGTAAGCGCTGAATCAAATGAATGCTTCTCCCCCCTCGGATAACCCTGTTTAATACCCTTAAATATATCCTCCCTTGATTTGCCATACTTCCAGTCGCGGTCTACGAATGCGTCCATTTTCTCGCCATGGCAGCCGGCGCAGAAATTCTTATAATTGCTTTCTGCGCTCCCGGAAACTGCAGCAGCATCTTTTTTGTTACTATTCAATTGAATACAGGACAGGCCAATCGTGGCCAAAAAAATCGTGCAGGCTAAAAACTTCAACATGTAGTATGATTTTTGAAATAATGATGATCCCATCATCAATGAATGATAACAGAATAACTACAAATATACCTTATTAAGAATACCTGCAGGCAAGCAGCAAAAAAATTGCAGGTTGGAAGCTGTATTAAAAAGAATTACTCGTTTTCCAGCCTGTAACGGGCTTCTCCGGTTTCACCACTTCTTACCTTTTTAAATCCTTATGTGTAATTTAAACAACTGCCTGGATGTCATTTATTAAAAGTTGATCTCATGGCTTTCAACATTCCGGTTGTTGACCAGGTACCGGGCACTATCATACGCCTGACGGTATAGAGAGGTTCAAGAGAATCTCTTTTAGTGGATAAGATGAATGCAAGTTGGTATCCGCGGTTCTTTAATTCGGGGATGGCAGCCTTGTTCCATAGTCCAAATGGATAGGCAAAATATTTTACCGGTTTCCCGGTAATTGTTTCAAGTTGGGTGCGTGGTTTTACAAGCTGGATTTCCCAATCTGCCCCTGCATACTTTGTAACCATGTGATGATCCCAGGTATGGCCTTCAATAACCTGTCCGCTGTCCGATAAGTTTTTAATCTGAACCTTGTTCATATACCGGGGACGGTTTATTGAAATCGTCATAATAAAATACACGCCCTTGAAACCATATTTATTCATTTCCCTTGCTCCAATACTGTATTGTTCTTCATCCGTATCATCAAAAGTGATAATTACCGGTTTGGGGGGTAACATGCCGTCATGCACTAAATATTCGTACAACTGATCGGGTAAAATAGTCTGAAATCCACTATCCGACAATGCTTTCATTTGGTCTGCAAAAGCGGCAGGGGTTACCGAATAACTTTTCATTTTATCAGTTTCCCCGTAGCGAAAGTTCCTGATATGGTGATAGCATAGTACAGGTACTTCCTTTCTTGCAAGGATGGTGGCCAGGCCGACTAATGGTTTGGGGACAATGTTTTTGACTGCCTGATTATCATCAGTCGCTTCCCTTTTTATTTTGCCAGGTTTGGATAAACAGGAAGTTAATAAAAACAGGGAGATAATGGACGCAAAGGGAGTATATTTCATGGGTTAAGGATAAATCAATACCGGTTTTTCAGTAAAGGGATTGCTTAATTTGTGACTGCATGCCCGGCTGTACGCTGTTCAGATGAGGTGAATGGTGAAAAATTGACGATACACGATTGACCAATCAGGTTTTACCTGGCAGCGGGACGAATTACTGATATTGGATATATATTGGCTTAGGTGTAAATTTCAATAACTCTTCCGGCGTGAACATACCACTGGTATTTTTTTTATTATCATTTTTATAGAACAATTTAAAGCCGGTAAACTGTACCGGTTCCTTAAAAATATATCTCAGGTAAGTAGATCTTTTCAAAATTTTATCGCCAAACCCATCCATATCCATTACCACCTGTACTTCAGGAAGAATTTTTATTTTGTCATAGCCTGTGACCATGCCTTGTGTAAAACGATGTACCACCAGGACTTTAGGGGGAATATTATTTTTACGAACAATACCAGCCAAAAAATCAATGGCATCGTTTATATCATCCGAGTTAAATGTACCAATTTTTGAACCGGGTATCTCTCCATTCTTCAGGGAGAATTCAGGATCAATTCCCAAATGAACGTTGGGCAATTTCAGGTATTGCTCCAGCGGCGGCACTTCATCTTTCACTGAACTATGCCCAACCTGGATATCTAAAAATACTAGTGCCTTTATCTGCATTGCCCAGTTCATAATCGTATCTACCTGGTGAAAAGGCATCCTCATACGGTGCTTATTATCTTTACCTGGCTTACCCTGGGCTGTTACAGCTATGTAGTGCAACGCAGGGATCACCTGTATCGCAGAATCAGCGGCCTGCCATTTGGCAACTTCTTCCTGTAATTTTTTCAGCATGGAATCTTTGGGCAACTCACCTAAGATCCCCATTCGCTTTGAATACAAATTTCCATAAAATGCAACGATCCTGTTATATGGTAACAATGCTCCCGGCATTGGATAAATAGTCTTAACGGGCCATTTGCCGGTTGTATCGTTATTACTTAGTGACCTCATTGTTTTATTGTAGGCGGCAGTATCGGTCATACTGGCTGTAATTGCAGACAAAGGATGAAGCTGGACTGCTGCTTTTTTTTCCGATTCTGTTATTTGTAATGTATTAGTGGTTATTGCATTATCACAACCGCTACAGTAAAGGAATAATAATACGGGAACTATGCCTATGGGGAATCCACTCGCTGCCTTTTTCATAAAGTACGTATATATTGAATATTATGCAAACTTAATGCATAATTAATTTAAGGGATATTGATTTAACGAATAATTGATAATGTTATTTCATATCGAAAGGCTTTCCGCAAATTTATGATACTACGAATTGAGGGTATTATCAATTACCAATCAATTCACCACGTGTCAGCAATCTCATCCTGTAAGCATTCATCGCTGTGATGCCTAATTTTTTTATTAACTGGTAATTTACCAGCACGCCTACGGGGGCGCCGATCAGTGGTACCAACTGGGCCATTTTCGCAAGATCAATATAATCCCTGTATTCCTGCTGAAAATTTCTCCAGTCAAACTGGTGAATATCTTCCGGTAAATTTTTACTTTTCTCGTCCCAGTCAGTCATTTTAACATAAATATTCTTTCGATGCATATCACTGGAAAATGCTAACTCGAAAATATGAAGCAGGTATATTCTTTCCTTGTAATCATTTACATCGAAACCATACAGTGAAGCAACATCAAATAACAATTTTAATTTAAGCCCAATCAGAATCGGGAAATCCGCCAATCCGAGTAGTATCCCGCCCGCCCCTGTGATACCTCCTTCCAATGCTGCCGTATTTCTATAAAAATCTATTTTTTTCTGAACTGCTTCTTCACGCCCCTGCAGGCCAACATGTATGGTAGGCGCTGAAGTAGTAAGTTTTGCACCAAATAGAACACCCCGTATCATTTGTTTAATTGCAGTTGTTATCGCATGGTGTACTCTTTCGGGTATCCACCTGTTTATCCTTGCCTGAATTTTTCTTGAAAGATTATTCAACAGAGAGGGCCTGCGCATCATTTTCTTCCGCCACGCGGTTAACTCGGAATATGCCAGCAAATCATAGGTAGTCATCTTAAAATAAATTTACCATTCATTCAAAGGTACTATTACCCTGCCCGGGTATGACATTATAAAATAATTGTGCAATCAGACCGGAAATATCGTGAAACATTTGTTCAGGATCTATTAAAAGAAAAGGCCTCCTTTAACAGAGGCGTTTTATAGTTTAGACTCAGGATTTAATCCGGTCGTTTAGTAAGGGTATTATTGGAATTCAGAGGTCTGGTCTAAATAATATTAAAGGTGATTAAAAATAACCAGGTAATTTGTAGGTCAAAACCTAATTTCCTGTAGGAATTTTACTACAGTCCATTATTTTCAGTATTTCTTAGAATCGCAAAATTGCGTTCAATAAAGTGATCTTTTTGAATTAATTATTTAGGGAAATAATTGCAGAGAATACATAATAAATGCAATGAAAACGGGATAATGGCGTTTATTTATTATTGCTATAGTTCCAAAATCTTATAAAATACCCCAAATGAATATTTTAAAGCTTCGATACATAATATTGTTCAATATTCTGTTACTCATTGGAATGCCTGTTTTCGCACAAAGAAAACAGGCGGTTAAACGGCCGGCCCTAACAACTGTTGAAAATAATAATATAAAAAACGGTATCAAATTAAAAAGCAACGGTTTTAAAGTAAGTGAAGCATATCTTGTATTTGATGATGAAAGTAACGTTCCGGAGGGAAATAAGGTTGAACTGAACCAGAATGTAAATATGCTCTTAATTATTGATGGTGGGTGGACTGAAACCGGAGGCAGGGTGTTTCCGGGAAGCCGGCAGGAAATAAAACTCAGTGGTGGGGCAAAGATATTAAATACGGACGAAATGTTTGCTGCTTTTGACGTAACAGGTGTTTCCCCTGAAGATGCCCGTTATATCACTTTAAATGCAATAATCACCGATCTGAAAATTAGAAAGAATTATGTCATTGTAAATTTCAGGGTATGGGACAAAAAAGGCAAATCGGAAATTAATGGTTCTTATAAGTTATATATTATGTAATACCGGCAATACTGAATAAATAAATAGAATAAAATTTATAAGAAAGCATGCCTACCAAAAACTATCAGTAAAACTCATTATAAGGATCGTTAGGTGTTCACATTTAAGAGAGTCGTTAGAATGGAATGGATCCCCATTTTAGCGGCTTTTCTTTTTGTAGCATTTGATTATTCGAAACCAGTTTAAGTATTCAATATTACCTGGATGAATGAAAGGGCGTCTTTTTAAAATTCGCCGCTTGCTCCCCCACCCCCAAAACTGCCTCCCCCAAACTGAGCGCCGGCACCAGGTGCTTGTTGGCTTGTAAATGTTTGTGCCAGCAGGATTGATTCAGCCTGCAATTTTTCGGTTGCATCAGCCGGGCCTGTTTCCCGGTTGCTGAATCCATATTTCGGAGTTTCGAGATAACGGTTCAATCCATAGGCAACGATCATCAATAAAATTCCTCCTGTTGTCATGATCAATTCAATGGATGCAACTGAATAATAATATTTTACAGTAAAAATGATCGCGGCTGTCAGCAAAAGCCCAACCCTGATCAATACGATATCCCTTTCCTGAATACCCCGGAAGATATAAAAACAAGGTATCAACACCGTAAATAACCAAAATAGCCAACCCAGGCGAATGGACTCGTTTTCCGCCAGGTTTAAATTAAACATGGTATTGCTTACTTCTCTTACGGTGTAATAATTACCTGAAAAATAAAAGCTAAGCAAAGCCGTAATGGAAATTATTTGTAAACAGCGGGAATAAAGCCGGTTTATATTGGTTCGTTTTGTTCTTTTCACAATTAAATATACGATGGCGGAAACCGCCATAATTACAAATGGAACAAAGGATCTCGCAGCAGTTCCCGATTTTTCAAGGGTAAAAAAGAAAATACCCAGCAATGAAATATTCAACAAGGCACTCATCACCCTATCGGCAAACCGAAGCGAGCAATAAAGGGAGATCATAAAAATGATCAAACAATTTGCAAGATCGCCGGCATTTGTTAAATTGCTAAAACCTCCGAATAATGAGCAGGCCGATATCCAGAGTAAAGCATCATCGACGCCAGATTGAAAATGCTTTTTGGATTGCACCATATATTCCAATACTCCATAACAAATGAATGCGAAAAGAATTGCCAGACCTCCTATTACGTTATCAATTGAGTCGAGAAATAATAATAAGATCAGGCCGAAGGAAAAGAGAAGAATAATTGTTGTCAGTATAAACAGGCCAATTCTAATAAAATTATTGGGAGAATAAAAATGTACCGGGTATTTGTTGTTGATAATATCCCACTCTTCCTTATCCAAACAGCCCTGGTGAAAAGCTTCTGCGGCCATTTCACGATTGAATAAATTTCCAAGCCACAAAGAGTTATATGCGATCATGCCGTTTTAATTTTGTTATTGGTACGAATTAAAAACAGGACCAGCCCGATACCAGAAATTATAAAGTAGAAAGCGCCTGAATATAAAGAGACCATGTCAAATCTGACAATGTATTCCAATAAATTCAATACAACATAGCTGATTCCAATATAGGCATACAGGGTAATAATGAGTATAAAATAGAATGATTTGTCGTTTATAGCTTTCCTGTAAAAAAAATAAACCATCCCCGTTAATAATAAAAACCAACCCATGTAAAAGGCGCTGAAATGAAACATGGCCGCCAGGCAGGAGATCAAAATTATATGCGTCCCGAAGTTGGAATAGGTTAACTCAAAATGCTCTTTTATATTTCTTTTACCCGTAGCCCATGCGAGTAACACCAATAATATGCCTAAAGCCAATCCTGTAAATATGATTGTACTGCTGTTAAAATCATTGGATGTTAAAATTTGCATTGGAGTAACCGTAATACCCAGCCATGCAGCAAGGTTAACAATGGCCATAGTTAAAATACCAAGGTGATCAAAATAATAGGCGGAGAAAAACAACAGTACCATCGGGAAAAAACCAGCCAGCCCGTAACGGTTTCCAAACAGGTTGTATTGGAATTGCAGGTATGCAATAAAAATTATGAAAGTGCAGCAGGCGAGTAATAAAATATAATCGAAAAAAGAATTGGGTGCAGCCACTTTACCAATGGAAAACGGTAATTTATATTTAAAGCAATAAAAAAAAGATCCTGCACAGACCAATGCAATAAACAGCAAAATTACCTGGTGACCAATCGTATTAATATTTTTATATACAAGGATGCCCAATCCTGCACTCAGCAACAAAACTCCCAGGTAAAGTATGGTCTTTATTTCCCAATAAATGGAAAGGAGTTTTTTTTCCTGCTTCAATTTTATTCTTGCATATGAAATAGCGGATATTAACCCGTTGGCAAACAACTGGTCAAATAACTTTGTATTCATATTCTAGTGTAATGTTAAGTGTAAAATGACCTAAATTAATGACACGAATTTTATTAATTCGTGTAATTCGTGTTTCCTAATTAGTGTAATAAAAAAATGATACGCCATATTATTGTTAACACAGCACTAGCATAAAAAGAGTAAATAAGGTAAATGGCGTTAATTGGGTAAATGTAAACAAATATTTGTTCAGTTAATTCTAAATTCAACAGGCAAAAAAGACTAAACGCTAAAGGCCCGGGTCACCTTCAAATATGAATATGGGGCGTATTTTACGATTCCATGATCGTATTTCTACCTGGTAAATATTAAGCCTCGAACCAGGATCCAATGATTCTCAAAAAAATTATTTATTTTACTCCTTTAAAATCTGTCAAATGTTGCAACCTGATTTTTCTACTTTTCCGGAAATAAGAACAGCAAGGCTCCTGTTACGTAAAATAACCAAAAAAGACGCCCCTGCGATTCTAACCCTGCGCAGTGATGAGCATGTAATGCGGTACATCGATAAAACAAGAGCTGCAAATATTGTAGACGCCGAAGCATTTATCACCCGGATCATGCACTCCCTGAAAATCAATGACGGCATCACCTGGGCGATCACCCTGAAAGAGGACCCGCGAACTCTAATAGGAACGATTGGTTACTGGAGACTGGTAAAAGAACATGATCGTGCTGAAATAGGTTATATGCTGAACCCCGGCCATTGGAAAAAAGGGATTATGAAAGAAGCATTGCTGAAAGTTATCGATGTTGGATTCAAGGTATTTAAACTGCACAGTATTGAAGCACATATCAACCCTGAAAACGAGGCATCAGCAGGAATTTTAACCAGTACCGGCTTTGTGCAGGAAGCACACTTCAGGGAAAATTTCTTTTTCAACGGCAGTTTCAGGGATACAGCCATTTATTCAAGATTGCAGTAATATCACAGCGTAAATTTTATTAGTTTAAAACCAAACAGAAAATAGTAAATCCCGGTATCCCCATTCAGGATTCAGTTAATTCAATAGAATAACTTTGTTTTATGGCCTTTACTTTAAACATTTTACCCCTTGCAGGTGATGATATTGAAGAGTTGGTAAATCTGGTAAACAGTGCCTATCGTGGTGAAAGTTCAAAGAAAGGCTGGACAACGGAAGCAAATCTGCTGGATGGTCTTCGTACCGATCAAAAGTCCATACAAGCGTTGATGGAAAAGCCGGGAGCGATCATACTTTCGGCCACGAATGAATCCAGGCGCATCGTGGGATGTGTGTATCTTCAACCAAAAGGGCAACAATTATACCTTGGCATGCTAACAGTAGCTCCTGATCTACAGGCAAAGGGTATCGGCAAACAACTGCTGCTGGCCGCTGAAACATGGGGCCGGAAAATTAATTGCAGTTCCATCCTTATGAGTGTGATTGATATACGACATGAATTAATTGACTGGTATCAACGAAAGGGTTATCAAAGTACCGGTGAAAAAAAACCCTTTCCTCCCGATAATGCATTTGGAATACCAAAACAGCCGCTTCAATTCATAATGCTTGAGAAGAAAATATAAAATATGGATTGATGAATAAATTTCATTTTGAAACCAGGCTTTTCATTGATAAATCCCTGTCCTGTAATTTTCCCTGATATTTTGCTTGAATTATCTGTAAAACAATTTAAGACTTCAAATTAAAACAACGCCATAATGACAGGCAGCTTGATCTAAACCAAACCGATATACATATCAATTAAGAAGAATTTGTCCCATTAAAGTAATAATCATGCCCCGGTTTTTTTATCAGGGTCTTCTTTATTAACAATTATGTGAATAACAAAATTAATGATGAAGGGTTACCTTTACTGACTCTATGTATTAAAACCTGAAACATAATTTTAAAAAAAAACAACAAATGGTACAAAAAACATACCTGAAGACAAAAGATTATTGTAAGGTGAAATTCACTGTTAACGCTGAAAACGCCGAAACAATTGAAATTTTGGGCTTAAATAGTGATTGGGAAAATTCAATTGTGATGAGCAAGAAAAAAGACGGCAGTTTTACCTGCGACGTTTCTTTGCCAAAAGGTTCTCAACATGAATTTAAATATAAAGTAAACGCTACAGAATGGGCCAATGAGCCTGAAGCAGATAGTCAACTGCCAAATGAATTCGGTGGTACTAACAGCGTAATTGTAATCTGATTTTTTATTCCTTCCAAAGATTTAATTCACGGCAGTATTTTTATTTCGTCAATGGCGTAATTTAAAATACTGCTGTGGATTTCTATCTCTGAATAGTAATCCAGATTCTACCGGATTAACATCCTCTGCCTGATTTAGATTCACTTCTTCCTGGTTCCTGGTTATTACGCCGGAAACACAATTATTCATTAAGTTCCACACGGGATCCATTCATGTTTGCAGGCAGAAACACTGTCCCATTATCATCTTTTTCCGTTTAACGGTAAAGAATCAGGGCTGTACCGTTAATAAATCAGCTGCCGTTACTTCATTACTTAATAACCATTCAAATAATTCCCAGCGTTTATCCATGGCCGTATCTGTGCCACCTTTTGAAACAATATAATTTTTTACCAGGTCCTGCCCATAATTATAATTGATAACATAGCTGCGGTATTTTTTTATAAAGCTGATGGATTTTAATGCAGCTTCATCCGGGATAAGTGCATAGGCAGTAAGCCAGCGAACTGCTTCCGATTCCTTCATCGTGCCGTTTACCAATCCGCGTCCGGCTTCATTACGGGCATAATTGAGTTCCCTTTTTAAAGAAAGCGCAGTCATATATTCATCCACACCGGAAGTATCCACGCCAGCCAGCGGTAGCAGTGTATTCCTAATGAAACGATTTTGGTCAGTGCCTGGAAAAGCCACTTCAATTCCAAAGTTGGCGCTTCCCTCCGCGATCAGTGATTGCGGGCTAAACAAGGGGTAGAATGAAATTTCAACCCAGCCCTTACCCCCGTAGAGTTTCTTTTCCAGCAACAAATTGTACACATGATGGCCAGGGTATCCTTCATGACAGGCAAGATCAATCGCCCCGTCTATAAAAACAGGCAGATCTGTATTGATCTGGATAATGCTTTTGTAGTCGCCTTTATACCAGTTATATCCCGACCATGGTTTGCCTGTAACATATTCAAGCCGGAATGCTTCATCGGGTGGCAACTTATAATGTGCAAGCGTTCGTTTTCGTGCTTCACCAATAGCTATTTTAAACACCGTATCAAGTTTATCCTTTGGAATGATGAACCGGTTGGCCAACCGGTTAAATCTCTTAGATACATCTCCCCTTCCGGGTAATATGCTATCTAATTTTGCAAGGAGTAACCGGAAATATTTTTCATCATGAGCAGGTGCGGCAACACCAAACAATTCTCTTGATTCTTCATCAAAGGAACCGTATTCACCTGAGAATATTCTGATCCTCCTGCCAAAAGCGATTAACTGCTTAAGCATCCAGTTTACCCGCGGATTGATCCTGTCCTCCTGATTCGCATTGGTGATACTTTTTAGTTGATCCATTAATTTATTAACAGCTACGAGAAAACTGTCTTTTGGAAAAACAGCTTGTATTTTAGTTGTTGGTTTTAATGAATCGGGTCCATAGTAGGCATCCACAAAACCGGTATCATATTGGCCGATGGATAACCCAAGCCGCACGTAATTTTCCGCCAGCCGGCTCATTTTTTCTGAACGGCTGTTTTCCGTTTTTTGTTTACAACAAAGTGTTAAGAGTATTATCACAGGTAAAAAGAATCTTTTCATACAAAGGATTTTTAATAGTTAAATTATTTTAAAATAGCGAACCTGCTTAAATTCCCGGTTTTTAATTCTTAACTTTTAATTCCATCTTTAATTCCTGATTTTTAATTTTTAAAATTAGATTTGTTAAATGAAAAAATTAATCCTGATATTTTACTGCTACCTGCCAGGGGTAATCGCAATTGGTCAAACCCCGGATAACCGTTTGGCCATCATCCCCGAGCCCGTAAAAATGGTTCAAAATACCGGATATTTCAAAGTTCCGGAAAATATTTCCATTGAAGCCCCTGACTTGCCTGCGCTTCAACCAACCATCAATTTTCTGAAACAGCGTTTAACCGTTCCTACAGGGTACAATGTTACTCTAAGCAACCAGTCAGCAACTGCCCACATCAGGCTGATCCTGATTAAGCCGGCTAATTCAACCATTGGAAACGAAGGTTACCATTTAGCCGTCAATAGCAAGATGATCAGCATCAGTGCAAATGAACCTGCCGGTTTATTTTACGGAGTGCAGACATTGCTTCAATTGCTGCCTGCAGCAATTGAAAGCGATGTTGCAGTGAGCAACGGCAAATGGGAAGTACCCTGTGTAGACATTACGGATTACCCTCGTTTTGGATGGAGGGGACTTATGTTTGATGTATCCCGCCATTTTTTTACAAAAAAGGAAGTAAAGGATTTTATCGATCAGATGGCCCGGTACAAATTCAATTTGTTCCATTGGCATTTAACTGATGATGAAGGATGGAGGGTAGAAATAAAAAGTCTGCCCGCGCTTACTGCAAAAGGAGCATGGCGGGTAGAGAAAACGGGGTATTTCGGAACTTTTTCTCCCCCACTGCCGGATGAACCACTTAATTACGGGGGATTTTATACACAGGAAGATATAAAAGAAGTGATTCAATATGCAAAGGATCGTTTTGTAAATATTCTTCCTGAAGTGGACGTACCCGGACACAGCCTGGCGGCGATTGCTGCGTATCCGGAACTAGCCTGCTCACCCGGGGCGGACAAAAACCGGGTAGGCTCAGGTGAAAAGATAATGGAATGGACGGGAAATGGTACCTTTTTCGCTTTGGTTGATAACAGTCTTTGCCCCGCTAATGAAAAAGTATACACATTCCTGGATAAGGTATTTACAGAAATAGCGGCAATATTTCCATTTGAATATATTCATGTAGGTGGTGACGAGTGTGCTAAAAATTTCTGGGAAAAAAGTGAGGCGGTAAAAGCTTTGATGAAGAAAGAAGGATTAAAAACAATGCATGAAGTACAGGGTTATTTTGAAAAAAGAGTTGGAAAGATTATTGACTCAAAAGGGAAAAAACTGATTGGATGGGATGAAATTCTGGAAGGCGGTCTTGCAGAAAATGCCGCGGTTATGAGCTGGCGCGGAGAAAAAGGGGGTATCGAAGCGGCTAAACTAAAACATGATGTGGTAATGAGCCCAACTATATACGCTTACCTCGATTATATGCAGGGTGACGCTATCATTGAACCAAAGGTATACGCCACATTGCGATTAAATAAAGCTTATCAGTTTGAGCCGGTACCACCAGGAACAGATGCAAAATATATAAAAGGAGGACAGGCAAATATCTGGACTGAGCAAATGCCTAACATACGACACCTCCAATATATGACCTGGCCAAGAGCCTTTGCCATTGCGGAGTGTGTATGGTCACCCAAAGAAAAAAAGAATTGGACGAGTTTTGTACAAAAAGTGGAGCAGCAATTTAAACGATATGATACCCGTGAAATAAAATATGCCACGAGTTTGTACGACCCTATTTTTACCGCAAAGAATAATAATGGACGACTTCGGATTGAATTGACTTCGGAAATTGAAGGACTCGATAAATATTATAGTTTTGATAATTCTTTTCCTGACAGGTTTTATCCAAAATATACAGCGGCGCTTGTCCCTCCAAAAGATGCAGTAATGCTGAATGTAATTACATATAGGGGAAATCAGCCTGTTGGAAGAATGATTGGAATGCCGCTGGCTGAAATGAAAAAGAGAGCAGGTTTAGGAAAATAGTGCGGGATCCTTCGCTTCGCAAGGGGGTCTTAAAAAGGTTAACAGGGCGGGTCCTGTTATAAGTTCTTTTAATTGGAGGTTTTGCCCGATTAAGAAGAATGCACAGGGCGCCATTCCGCACAGTTGACCAGCCTGCCGGTTGAAAGTATCCTGCAGAATAATAATTACATGGCAATTTGCTTTTCAACCATGGTTTTACGCAGGTTTATTAAACCATACCTCATTCGGCCCAATGCTGTATTGATGCTGATATTTTTTAAGGCAGCGATCTCTTTGAAAGTCAGGTCTGCATAGTGACGCATAATAATTATTTCACGTTGGTCAGGGGGCAGCAGATCCAGCATTTTTCTCACCCTTTCATGGCTCTCACCTGTAATCATGTGATCCTCAGCACTTTTAACTGAAAAATTCAGTGTCTCAAAAATATCAACATTGTCATTTGTTTTAATAACTGGTAATCGCCTGGTTTTCCTGAAATGATCCAGGCACATGTTATGTGCAATACGCATGATCCATGGTAAAAATTTCCCTTCTTCTGTGTATTGGCCGTTTTTTAATTTATCAATCACACGGATAAATACCTCCTGGAACATATCTTCTGCCAGGTATTTATCTTTTACCAGTAAATAGATAGATGTGTACAATTTGCTCTTATAACGAAGCACAAGAGCTGAAAGAGCTGCGGGATTGCCCTCCATATAAAGGTGAACCAGTTGTTGATCGGAAAGCGGGATAAGGGATTTCATACAATATTGATTTGTTTTAAAGGAAAAATGGATTTTGGTTTTTTACTTATAACAGCAGGTTAAAACTGCCTGTTAATTACAAGGCAAATGTCAATGTTTTAAAAAACATAGGTTGTAGAATAACATGATTTATACTTATCGAACTATTTCTACAAAAAATGCAGATTACAATTATTGTTTATTTGTGCTTTTAAACGCCCATAATATATTTAAAACAAGCAGGGTCAAAATAAAATGCAAACAACCTCACGCCGGAAAGGAAGATAAGTCCTATCCAGTTGCAGCAGATTTGTCCTGATCCTTATTAATCACCAGAATCTGTTTATAGCATTTGCAGTCATTCACCATTTGGCGTTTGGCAGCAGTTTTCAGTCGGTATTTTCGGGCCCTTATTGGAATGAACAGGGCTGAAATGAACCCTTTTAGATTGGAATTAATCTCTTTCCCTTAAATTGTGCTAATAAAAGTTAACGATGAAAAAGATCCTTTTTGATCTATGTTTTTTTCCCTGCTTTTTTTTATCGGGTCTATTTTGTATGGGGCAGAGGAAAACCGAAGATCCCGATAATTTAAAGACCCAGGTTATAAATGATATTCAATCAAAATATGAAGAATACCGGCAAACTGCTCTTCAGATTTGGGACTTTGCAGAATTGGGTTATAAAGAACTTAAGAGTACTTCGTTGCTTCAAAAAATCTTAACTGCCAATGGGTTTACGATACAAAGAGGTGTAGCAGGCATGCCTACGGCATTTATTGCTTCCTACGGGAGCGGTCAACCGGTTATAGCTATACTGGCAGAATATGATGCCTTACCAGGGTTAGCACAGGAAGCAATTCCAGAGAAAAAAATCATTCCCAATAAAGCAGCGGGACACGCCTGTGGTCATCACCTGTTTGGAACAGCATCTGTTGCAGCGGGTATTGAAATTAAAAAACTGATTGAGCAAAAAAAGATCAGTGGCACTATACGGGTATATGGCTGCCCTGCTGAAGAAGGAGGCTCAGGTAAAGTTTTTATGGTAAAAGCAGGGTTATTTAATGATGTGGATGCCGCCATTCACTGGCATCCGGGCGACGACAACAGCGTGACCATGACTAGTGCATTGGCGAATAAATCAGCTAAGTTTCGTTTTCATGGATTATCAGCACACGCAGCGGCGTCGCCAGAAAAAGGACGATCTGCACTGGATGCCGTGGAAGCAATGGATTATATGGTAAATATGATGCGCGAGCATATTGCACCAGAAAGCCGTATCCATTACGTGATCACCAATGGTGGGAAAGCGCCCAATGTGGTACCTGATTTTGCTGAAGTATATTATTATGTCCGTCATCCTAAAAAAGAGGAGGTAATAAAGTTATTTGACCGTGTGATTAAGGCTGCCAATGGCGCTGCTAGCGGAACTGAGACCTCCGTAGAATATGAAATTATCGGCGGCACACATGACCTCCTGTTAAACAATGTGTTGGCTGAGGCCATGCAATTAAACCTTGAAAGAGTGGGTGGAGTTGGTTTAACGGCAGAAGAAATTGAGTTTGGTAAACAACTTCAGTCTACTTTTGATTTTACTCCACCGGCTATCGAATCTGCTGAAACTGTACATCCATTAAAAAATAATTTGACTTCCGGTAGCGGATCCACGGATGTCGGCGATGTGAGTTATGTGGTACCCACAGTAGGAATGCGTGCCGCTACATGGATCCCGGGTACTCCGGCCCATAGCTGGCAAGCAGTAGCATGCGGTGGAACGGCAATTGGAACTAAGGGAATGATGGTAGGCGCTAAAACGATGGCATTGATGGCCCTCGATTTATTTACTTCTCCTTCATTGATTGAAAAAGCAAAACAGGAATTTATTAAAGAGAAGGGAACTTACGAATACAAAGCTTTGCTGGGTGATATAAAACCCGCCCTGAATTACCGGGAATAAGGAAAACAGGGGCCTCAATTTTAAAAATGAAAAAGCTTCCGAGGGGAAGCTTTTTCATTTTTTGATTACCAACCTGAACAGCCTGAATTATTATATAAACAGGCGCTGATAGTGGGATTTCAAAGGTTTTATTCAATCCTGGCTAACGTGGCTGCTGCTATGGATTTTCTGCATAAATTAATTGGTTGCATTACATTACCCTACAGGTAAGTGATAACAGCAATTTAATACCCATATGTTAACTCTAACCTTCAGCACCATTCTGCAAGAAATTCAATAAGCGTTTTTTAAAATTTCGCTGTTTGTTTTTTGGTATTTACCAGTAGACAATCTCGTTTACAGTTGCTGCTGTTAGCTGGTATAAAATTGCACACATTAATTATCAAAAACAATGATTACAATCATATTTTTATTTTACTTTTTTTGTGTAAATAAAAACTGAAACTAAGAGAACTCTAAGTACCCAATTGATAATTTTAACAGAGAATTTATACTCATAACCTGTCTCGGGACGAAGACCTGGAAGTCATAACTTTATAGGAATTTTCAACCGGGGAAATGGTGCATGCTGCAAGTACACAAATCAACTATCCATATTTTCTTCAACCTGGATTATGTCATTTTTAAGCAAGTTGCCCTTTAGCCTTTAAAACCTCAAAAAAAAGCATGAGTCAATAGCGATTCCGATCACTATTAAATCCAGGCTTATTGTAACCGCCACTACCACCACGGTTACCCCCCGGCCTGTTACCCGGGCCGGCATTTCGCTCTTCCGCTTCTTTAACCACCAGGGGCTTTTTACCGAGTGAAATATCATTCATACTTTCAATAGCATCTTTTGCCTCCACGCTATTAGGCATTTCTACAAATGCGAATCCTTTGCTTTTTCCGGTTTCCTTATCCATGGCAACCTTTGCGGAAGTAACAGTGCCAAATTTTTCAAATATTTCTTCCAGTTCTGCATCATCCAAATCATAAGGTAAGCCAGCTACAAAGATTTTCATTTTGGTAATTTTTTTGTAAATGTACACAACTTATACTGGTAATACGAGTTCCCCCGCAAAAAATGTGTATATGTTTTTATCTAAGTCATTTAAAAAAATTATTATGATAGCGTTGTGGACAAACCTCATTCTTTCCTGATATGAATTTCCGCGCACCACCTAAGAATTCAACCTTTGCCACTCCTTTTCCAAAATGCTCATTTCCAACATGCTCCACCATGCGTCTTTATACCAAAGTATATCACGGTGAATACCTTCTGTAATAAAGCCAGTCTTTTCATAACATTTTGCAGCGGGCAGGTTATTATGATACACACCAAGACTAACCCGGTGTAAATTCAGTTCTTCAAAGGCGATTTTTAAAACCGCTTTTATCATACCCTGGCAACAGCCCTTACCACGTTCACTTGTATTACCAATTAATACCCTTGTGATCCGTGCGGACCTGTTTTTCCAGCTAACCCCCCCTAACGAAATATGTCCTACTGTCTTGCCGTTTGCATCCATTGCTTTATAAACAAATGCATCAGAATCATTCCTGATATTGGTGTCTTTTATATACCATTCCAGGCTTTCACAGGAAAGAGGATACCTGAAAAGATTACCAGCCCAGTTCATTAATATTTCTTCATCATGTATCCATTCAATCAGTTGCACGAAATCCCCCTGCTGAAAATGTTCTAATCGGATCATAAGCGGTTAGTTTACTGTTAATTTTGTTGGTATTTGTACGAAAGTAACATTTGAATTAAATACCGGGCTGACAGTATCATTTCAAATACTTGTCAAACCAGTCAATTACATTTTTTTCTTCCGCATCATTATCCTTCCATCCATGGCCGCCGCCTTTTTTGACAATTAATTGGCTTGGAACCTGCGCCTCTTCGAATTTTTTAATAATGCTTTCTGATTGCTGCAACGGTACTAACCTGTCTGCGTCCCCGTGAATGATCAAAACAGGCGGATCGTCAGGACTTACCGAATATATCGGGGAAATCTGTCTGGCTATTTCCAATATTTTTGAATCATCTGTTAATGATACGTAACTCCTGGTTGTATCATTCCAGACCTTGAAATCGAAAGCTGCATATACCCCGGTCAATATCAAAGCTTTCCTGTTAGTGGAAGGAGTCGCATTTTGCCTGCCGAAATTCAAAAAGTCTGTTGGCGGATAAAACACAGCGACAGCCTGTACCCTGGAAGAAACCCGGTCAACTGGATCAATTGCAGTGGTGTCAATTCTTTCATCGGCTGTAGCTACTGCAAGAGACAAATGACCGCCCGATGAAAAACCCATTAATCCCAGGTGGCTTGGATCAATGCCATAATGTTTTGCATTATACCTGATAAACCGGACTGCCCGTTTTAAGTCGGTAATCTGGTCGGGGATTGCATACCTTGGCTGAGAGCAGGGTAACACGGTAAATACGGTATATCCCCTGTCAGTATATATTTTTGACTCTTTTAAAAAGCGGAGCGCCCTTTCATAACTTGATTTCCAGTTTCCACTCTCCACCACAATAATACCTTTACCATTGGCAGACTGATCTGGCACCTGTACAAACATTGTTAACGCCATACCATCTTTCCTTCCATAGATCAATTCACTTTGGAAATTGGTTACGGCGTTTTGGGAGTACACACAAAATCCGGATAATACAACCACTGCGAGAAAAAAATATTTCATAAGGAGAATTTATTTATCCAATCTATTTATAAATTAAATATCCGCCATTTTTTTGGGAGCAACAAATTTTTGCGGCAGAATTGCTTCTCACGTTCCGGGCTGAATGAGCGAAAGAAATATTCATATTTTTAAAAAAAAGTCTCAACGACCTTCCCCCGTATGTCTATTTTACCCGCCTTTGCTTTCATTCATTTTATCCTTTTATAAGCGCCTTCGAATACGCTAAAGGTCCTGCACCTACCTGGTCCAGCCGTGCCGGCAGCATTATTATTTTTAGAATTAGGTGAAACGTTCGCAATTAGTATATGAAAGCGGCCTCGAATAAAAAG
>JBDTWP010000047.1:0-26856 GCA_040006615.1 Ferruginibacter sp. | reverse complement strand
TCCGATCTTTAAAGTGGCATTGTTGGCAACTGTAAGTGTACCACCGGCGGTGGCGCGGTTGGCTGTGAAACCAGCCAGGTCCAGTGTTCCGATGGTAACAGAAAGATTACCTGTAATGATTGCATTTATACTTAAGCCAACCTTACTTCCTGTATTTGAAATGATAAGATTACTAAAAGTGGTTGTAAAAGAACCTCTGATAGCCTGCACGGTTGCGCCATTCATAGTTACTGTACCAGTTCCGGCTGTTAAGGCTGTAATTGAAAAATTATTGGTCCAGTTACCCTTAACTGCTATATTAAAATTATTTGCATTCAGGATACCCCCGGCGATCAAAAGGTTATTATTAATAACAATAGCCGTTGGTAAAAGGAGGCTACTGGTATTACTAAGCGTTAAATTATTAAAGACTGATACGCCTGAAAAAGTTTGCTGGCCGGAAACTCCATTAAAAGCTGTTGTACCATTATCTATATAGGTACCATTATTGGTAAGCGTACCGGCAATGTTTAAAGTACCGGAACCAGAAATGGTCAGAGTATCGCCGGTGCTGATTAATAGACTATTACAATAAACGCTGTCTGTTATTATGGGCATTTTTAATGTACCCGCCGGTATCGTAACATCGGTAGATGAGGTTGGAAGAATTCCTTCACACCAGTTAACAGGGTCATTCCAGTTGCTGGTAATGCCAAGCCAGTCACCAGAATGAGTAACTATTATCATAACTGTATCAGGAATGTCAGAAGCAATAGACGTACAGGCGCCGTCCGACAAATCACTGATGCTAATGGATGTAGTAGAGCTGATGTTAACGGGAACAATTATTAAAGGAGCAGTCCCGGTAAAAGGATCTCCATTGCTGAGTATACCATTAAATGTACCGGTTCCGGTAACGGAAATGTTCAGGTTCACCAGTCCGCTGTCACATAAAGATGACACCGAATTGATTGTGGCGGTGGGTCGTTGAATGATTGACACCATGATGCTGTCTGTTACATTACATCCATTAAGGTCTGTAACATCCACTCTATACCGTCCTGTTACTGCATTAACGGTTGGATCCTGATTGGTTGATATTACAATATTGGCCGGATTGGTCCAACTGAAAACAGGGCCAGGGGCAGTACCGGGGTCCACTGTAAGGGCTAAACTATCACCTGCGCATACAGGTGAGTTACTACCGGCAATGATCACAAATGCTGAATAATTAAATTCATATGCTCCCATGTCCGGTGAAACAGCGCTACGGGAAACATTATTAATATCAGTGTTAATAACAATAGGTGTTGTTATAGGCGTACCTGAATTACTTAAAGCACAATTACTCGAACTGTCTGGTTGCAAATCATAAACAGATACAATAAAACTCACTGATTTTGAAACAGTATTTGCATCACCACCCGAGGCTGTTTGCCATTGGGCGAAAGTCTTATTGCCTGAAAGTCCCCACTCCCCGATAGTATTCGCATTACTGCTAAACAAATCATTATAATCAGAGGCAGTTGAAGCCCAGGTTGAACCGGGCGGTGCTACGATATTGCTGATTGCATAATGTAAACCGGTGCCTGTTCTTGTATTTACAAAAACATTGTTCCTTAAAATTAAACTTCCTGTAACCGGCCGTATAAACGCTGCAGAACGAAGTGCCGTACCGGTTGCATTACCACCAATGTTGACGGTATTGTGAAAAAAGTTCCAGTTAATTCCCGCAGCATGAATAATCCCATAAATTTTTACACCATTCACATTTCCTGAATTGTCCAGCTTAACTGAATTATTGTAAAAGTTAAAAGAACCATTCGCTGCCATCACACCACAAATGCCGGGGTTAGCTCCTGTAGAATTATTTGTAAAACCGGCAATACGGTTATTAAAAATATTTCCTGATAGATTTGCAGTTATTCCAATACCAGTAACTACGGTATTTATTACTGAAGTATTACCAGCATTAAAATCATAAAGCGTATTATCAGATATTACCTGACCCGCAAAAGTTGCCGTATTGAGAATTCCTATAACAGCGGATCCAAGCGGGGAACCCGTTTCTACACTGACGCTTGTTTTCGCGGACGCTGTATTGAGACCTGAAATAATATTACCGGTGATGCTATGCGCAAATGCTCCTGAAACATTGATACCTGTAATTTGTGCATTTGTTCCGGTGGAATTAAGCGCAATATTACCAATTATATTATTGCTTATGGAAGAAGCGGTGCTTGAAGAAATGCCGTTGTAAACGGTAGATCCTGAATTGGCATTGGTTGCAGTATTTATATTTTGGATCGTATCATTGCTGATAGTAAGGGTCCCGGAAGTGGCTCCGTTTTTTATTCCTGTAAAATTTCCGGAAGATGTAAGACTTAACTGGCTTATATTTTCGATCCTGTTCCCGGTCACCAGGATGTTTGAGTTTACCGCACTGCTGACAGATATACCGGTTAAAGCCGTGGTAGTAGCACTGGACGTTGATAATACCCGTATACTATTAGATGTAGCATTACTTCCAATTGTATTATTCATAACCTGGGTCGGGGCTGAAGCGCTATTTATATAGATCCCGGTAAAAGTAGAAGATGCAGGTGCCGTTCCAATATTATTTATATCAAATCCCCCAACCTGGTTTCCAATAATGGCCCCGCCCGTGCTGGCGCAGTTAATACCTGTTATCAATGAAGTATTGACGGTTAAAGTTGTTGAAGTAGTAATAAAAACAGAACCATTATTGCCGGAAGAGCCTACCTGGTTTCCTTCCCCTGTGATGCTTCCGCCTATATTTATTCCTGAGCCATTGGTTTCTATTCCTGTAAAGGTATTTGAATTAGCTCCTGTAGGTACCGAAGTAAGGGAGATTGCAGCGATAGTATTGCCTTTGATATTTGTTGCCGGAGAAGAGCTGCTTGTTGTCAATAAAATACCCTGGTAAGAAATATTTCCCAAAGTTGATGTATAGACAGCATTTGGTAAGGAAGCATTTATTCCGCTTCCTCCAATATAATTATTTACAACAGCATATCCTGCGCCACCCAATATTCTTATGCCATGCAAAGTTGAAGATGAAGGATAGTTAATAGAACCTGTAATATTTCCATTATAAATATCGTTACCTGAAATTATCCAGCCGGTAGACCCGGAAACCTTAATATCCACAGCCCTGTCACGATAACTATTAATTGTATTATTCGAAATAGTATTGTTTGAATTTTCATTTCCAATTGTGCCTGCAGAATAAATTGCAACATTTCCAATATTGGAAGCTACTGATGCACTTACCAGGCAATTGTCAACCAGGTTACCTGAGTTTCCACCCGCGACGGCAGAAGAGCTGAATAGAATTGTTCCGTTGGTGGCATCGGCATAAGCCCTGATATTACAATATTGGATTATATTATTTGTAGCGCCGTTTATAAAAGTAAAAGCGGTACCGGTAGAACCTGATGTGTTGGTATTCGTGAAAGTGAGATAAGAACCGGTACCGCCATTGCTGCCATTGATCATTACCCTGTCAGCTCCATCGAGCCGGATAAGGCCCCCGGCTACATTGCCTGAAATAGTTCTGACTGTTGCGGCGTCGGGTTGAATAGTCAATGTATAATTTCCAACACCGGATTCGGTCCATTGGTTTATTGCATTGGTTCCATCTTCCGCAAGATCGGAGGTTATATTAAAAATGGTATTCCCTGCCATGCCGGCGCTGTTAATAGCCGCAAACAAGCCATCAGCCCCGGTCAAAGTAGTGAACACTTCGCCATTACCGACATCGTAAGTACCTATGAAAGGAATTTTATAGCTGTTGATTGTTCCCCCTATTGGAAAAGCGACGGAAGTCAAAGAAACGCTGGATGGGGAAGTCGCGAAAGCTCCGGTATTAATTCCAATATTTGCCGTTGTTGCTTTATCCTGGGCCACAATAAAATATTGTATAGCACCGGCAGTAACGGTTGAGCCGCCAAAAAGCAGGGAGTAGTCAATGATAAATGTAAAAGGAGAAGTTGAGTTAGTAGCTGCTGTATATTTCCAGCCATTGGTACTTGATGTGTTATCAAGCCAGGCATTTGCATCGCTAAATCTTTTGTAATAGATCCGGGGATTAGTACCCGGTGCAACATTAACACCGCTTATATCGGCAATAGCGGCAAAAAGGGGTAAATTTCTGTTTGTTGTTGATGTTGTATCAGTTATTAAAGTATATGTTATAGATGGAGGCACATTTTCAATGCCAAAAATCTCGTCTGCTCCAATATCCGGTAAGGTTGAGGAACCCGTATAGCCCCCATTACCAGCCCGTATTTGTCCATCAAAATCATCTGTGAAACCCGGAATATTTGCCGCGCCACTTTCGATGGGACTGGACAATGTGGAATTTATATGTAAAAACAATGCCGAAGATCCTGTAGTGCTTAGAAATTTTGAACTTATATCATCTGTGGTGGATAATGCATCCCTGGTTGAAACCCTTGCTTTATAGGCAGCAGTATCCTGGTCTGAATTGGTACCATCATAGAAAATTAATTTCGATGCGCCCGGGGTTCCGGCGTAAAAAAGGTTATTGTTTGATGTGGGTGCATAATTTGTCAAAGTTACTGCCGACCTCCGGTACGCTACCGTTTTCCCGGTTCCTATGGGAGTTGACGTATTGGTAACACAATTGTTTCTCAAATTAAGTGCTGCAGTTGTTGCTGTTCCGCTTACCGTGTGATAAATGCCTGAAGTTCCGAAGTTTGCCAAAGTGGAAGAAGTGGCATTCAGGTAAACAGTATTAAAATAAACGTTAATAGCTGAAGACGCTGTTCCTGAAGTTATACTGATACCTCTTATAGCATCGGTTGAATTGGCGGCAGGAGTTCGCAAATTTCCGACTAGATTATTATAGACGTTTACGGCAGTTCCGCCTGATACCAAAATACCATTCACCGTGCTGGCTGAATTGTTACCGGTTATATCAAATATCTTATTCTTATAAATATTCTGGGTGAGTCCGCCGGTTACTGCAATTGCAGTAACAGCAAAAGCGCCCGTAGTAGAAAGCGTATCAATAGTATTTAGATAAATGTTATCATTTCCCGCAGCGGTTGTGATACCGGTTATAGGTCCGGCGCCTGAAATTTTATTTATTATATTACCTGTAGTAGCATTGTTGGCGCCTGTAAGATTCACAGACATGGCAGTCATAGCACCCGTTCCGCCTGCCCAGTTGCTGAAGGTATTGTTCTGAATTGTTTTGCCGGAAGCAACAGCATCAGTATTAATCCATCCCGCAATAATCGCAGCTCCGGCAACAGTTATATTTGAAAAATTATTGCCGTTATTGTTAATAACACTTCCTGATACAGAACTGGCTACGCTATTAAAAAGTGTAACAGTACCTGTCCCCACCTTATTAAATGTTCCTGCAATTGAATTACTGTTAACATTCTGAACCCCTGTTGCCGGCACAATTACGCTATTTGAAATAAAAATTAAATTACCTGTCGTATTTATATTCAGGTTGGTAAAAGTGTTTCCATTGATTGCCTGCGATAATGTTGCCGCTGTGTTTGAAATATACGTATTGGCACCGGATCCTCCCGCTGAGTAGGTAACTCCCTGGAAATTATTATTGCTGACAGAAAGAGCCGCCGCCGCAGTACCGGCAGTATTATTGATGAATACCTGGTTACCTGAGTTGGCGTTGTTGAATGTAAAAGCACTGGTAGTATTGTTTCCTACACTATTCGAGTTAATATTGATTGCTGAGGTTACCAAACCGGCAGTATTAATGGCATTGTAAACACCTGTTGCAGATGCAGTGGAATTGCCGTTGATGGTATTTGTATTGATGGAAATCCTGGAACAGGCCCCTGAATTATATATTCCATAGAATAAGCCTGTAGTATAGGTTGAAAATGAAAGTGAAGTAATAGTATTGTTTGTTATCGTAATGGCCGAACCCCCGGTCGATGCATTACTAATACCGATAATGCCGCCGGCTGTCAGGGTTGTCACTGTACTCAGATGGCTTAGATTCTGAATGATATTTCCATCCACCTGTACGGCTGACAGAACTGTTGAAGCGATCGCAATACCCGTAATGGCAGTTTTTGTAGATGTTGAAGTAGAGATAACCCGGATGCTGTTTGGGGCGGCGCCCGCACCGGTACTGCCGATAATATTATTATTTACCTGGGATGGAGCAGTTGCGTTACTTACATTTATCCCGGTAAAGGTTGATGGCGCCGGAGCAGCGCCGATATTTTTAATATCAATTCCCGCTACCCGGTTTCCTATGATAAGTCCTCCTGTGCTTCCGCAACTGATACCCCTGATCGTTGTGGTAAAATTGGATGTTGCAGTTGTTGTTAACACATTGATCGAACCATTAATTGTATTGGAACCAATGATATTACCTTCACCGGGTAAAGCACCTCCGATATTTATTCCTGAACCACTTGTCTCGATACCGGCAAAAGCTATGGAGCCTGCTGCAGTAGGAACAGAAGATAAAGTGATATTTGCGATTGTGTTGCCTTTTATGTTTGAAGCAGGAACAGCGCCCGAAGTTGTTAGCACAATACCCTGGAAAGAAACATTACCTGGCGTTGACGCATAGGAGGCGCTTGTTCCTCCCGCCAAAGCAGCATTTCCACCCAGGTAATTATTTGAAACCTGGTATCCCGTACCGCCTAAAATTCTGATCCCGTGTAATGCTGAAGCCGAAGCATAATTAATTGAAGCAGTGGCATTACCGTTATAAATACTATTCCCCGAAATCGTCCAGCCTGTAGAGCCGGTCGCAGAAATATCCAAACCCCTGTCCCGGAAATCGTAAATGCTATTATTGGACAATGTATTCGTTGAATTTTCGTTTCCATTTGTCCCGGCAGAATATATGCAGACATTTGCGGTATTGCCCGCTACTGTGCCGTTGATGCTGCAATTACTGATCGTGTTATTACTGTTGCCGCCGGCAACTGAAGAAGTACTGAAAAGAATTACGCCATTGATTGCATTCGCATATGCTTCAATCGTACAATATTTAATGGTATTGTTTGTCGACCCGTTTAAAAAAGTTAAGGCAGTACCGGTTGTTCCGATTGTATTGGTGTTTCTGAAATTGAGATATTTGCCGGTGGTTCCGTTACTGCCATCAATTGTTACCCGTTTTGCGCCATTCAAACGGATCAGCCCGGTTAAAGCATTGCCGGAAATAGTTCTGATTGTCGAGGCATCCGGTTGAATGGTTAATGTGTAATTACCCACACCCTGTTCAGCCCATTTATATAAAACATTGGTACCATCCTCCGCCAACAGGTCGGAGGTAATATTTACAACTACGTTTCCGCTTAACCCACGACTATTTATACTGGCAAATAATCCTCCCGCATTGGTCAAAGAGGTAAATATTTGCCCGGTTCCCACATTGTAGGTACCTGAAAGAGTTGAAATTCTTATACCGTCCACTTCATCAGCTCCAATATCCGGTGCAGTACCTGTACCGGCATAGCCTGTTTGGCTTTGTCTTATTTGACCGTCAAAGTCAACCGTTACACTGGCAATGCTAACAGCGCCACTTTCTGCCTGGGTTGATTTTGTAGCGTCTAAGTGCAGGAATGATGAAGATGAACCGGCGGTACTCAGGAATTTGGTCGAAGTGATCATATCTTCGGTAACTGATTGTGCGTCTCTTGAAGCAACTCTTGTTTTATAAGTTGAAAGTAATTGGTCTGAATTGGTACCATCAAAAAAGATCAGCCTGTTTGTTGCGGGTAGGCCGGAATAAACCAGGTTATTGTTAGAAGTAGCTGCATAATTGGTCAGTGTAGCAGAGGATCTCCGGTACGCAACCGCCAAACCTGTTCCGTTCGGAGTAGAATTGTTGTATATAATATTGTCTCTCAGATCAAGGGTCGCGGTAGTTGCCGTTCCACTGGTTGCATGAAAAAGGCCTGTTGATCCAAAATTTGTTCCGCTTGATACACCATTAAGGTAGATGGTGTTATTATATACATTATTATTAGAAGTAAGCCCTGTAGAATTAAGGTTGATACCCCTGATTGGATCAATAGCACTTGCCGAAGGAGTTCGAAGATCTCCGGCCAGATTGTTGCGGATGGTTGTATTAAGATTAACTGTTGTGCCGGATACCTGGATACCATTTACAGTTCCGCTGGAAATAACGCTACCGGATGAAGACAGGTCATAAATTTTATTCCTGTACACCACGATGGTAGTTCCTCCTGAAACCGAAATACCATTTACGGAACCGCTGGTAATTGAATTACCCTGAAGGGTATAAATTGTATTTTGATACGCATTTACAATCGTGCCGCCTGATATATTTATTCCTCTGACAGCTCCGGTGGATATACTGTTGCCCTGGAGATTATAAATAGTGTTCTGATAAATATTTTTGCCTGTTCCCGCAGTAACACTGATACCGTTAACTGAGGTTAAGAGTGTTCCGGACGAAACCAATGTATGTATGGTATTGGAATAAATTTTATCATTTCCAATACCGGTTGTTATTCCGGTAATAGTACCGGCGCCTGAAATATTATTTATAGCATTACCGGTAGTGGCGTTGTTGGCGCCCTGTAGGCTTACCGACATGGCAGTAATACTACTGGTTCCACCCGTCCAGTTACTAAAGATATTATTCTGTAAAGTTTTAGTAGAAGCGCCTGCATCTGTATTGACCCATCCGGCAATACTAGTGGCGCCTGAAACTGTTATATTCGAGAAATTATTGCTGTTATTATTAATAATGCTGCCGGAGAGTGAAGCGGCCCCACTGCTAAACAATGTAACAGTTCCACCAATCCCTGTTTTATTAAAGGTTCCGGAGATAGTATTATTGTTCACGTTTTGCGTTCCCGTTGAAGGTACTATTACACTGTTTGAAATAAAAGTTATATTGTTTGTTGTATTGACGGAAAGATTTGTAAATGTGTTACTGTTAATTGCCTGGGAATTGGTAGCGGCGGTATTTGAAATATATGTATTAGATCCTGTTCCTCCAATTGAATATAAGACATTGTAAAAATTATTACCGCTGACAGATAAAGCAGATGTGGTAGCACCTCTTGAATTATAAATAAATATCTGTGATCCCGAATTGGCTGCCATAAAATTTATTGCCGGCGAAATAACCGTTCCAATATTATTGGAATTGATACTGATGCTTGTTGTTACATTTCCTGCATTATAGATGGCATAATACAAACCTGTTATTGCGGTAGTAGAATTGCCTGCTAATGTGTTACCGTTTATAGTAAGGACCGGACTGGATGCCGAGTTATAAATACCGGCAAATACACCCGTGGTTAAAACTCCGGTGGAATTACCGGAAACTGTATTGCTGTTTATTGTAATCGCCGAAGCCACCCCGGTATTATAAATCCCATAAAATGCTCCTGATGTGGCGGCTGCACTGGAATTATTAGAGGCTGTATTATTATTTATTGTAAGTATTGCAGGACTTGCGCTATTATTAATGCAATAAAAACTTCCTGTTGTCGCAGTAGTATAGGTACTGTTGATGATAATATTATTGCTGATATTGATCGTATTGCCGGCAGCGGTTGAGCCTGATGCATTTTCAATGGCGGTTAAATTCTGCGTAGTACCTCCGCCATTGAGTGTAATCGTATTGTATGTAATAGTTGAATTGGCACTTTGTGCTGTACTGATGAAAATTCCACGTAGAGTGGTAGGGTGGTTAGTACCTGAACCATTGTTGTTATTGATAGTATTGTATGAAACATTTAATCCATATTGTGCCAGGGTACGTATTGCTGCCGCCGGGTTAGTGGCACCCAAAGCCCCTCCAAAGTTAATAATAGTGTTGCCTGTTGAAGCAGTGCTTCCGCCAATATCGTTATTGGTATCTGCTAAAGTAAAAGGACTTGCAGCAATGTAGCCAATCATCGAAATACCATAATTACAATTCTGAATTATATTGCTATAAAATTTATTATTGGAGTTTGAACCTCCTGCAACGGGTACTAATACCACGGTGGCTGTTAGTGCACTTGCATTCATGACAATGATACCCGCAGAACCCTCCGTCATTGGATTTACGGCAGATATATTATTAATATAGCTGAGCGTGATGGTGCAATTTTGAATGGTAACATACTGGCAGCCGTTAGACACGCCTGCTTTATATAAAGCATAACCATATTCCATGGTAGCGGGATTGGTCGTATTCGCAGGGTTATCCATAACATTGATACCGTCGATAGTCACATAATCTGATCCCACCAGCCGCCAAATGCCATCCTGCACGGCCGTAGCCGGAGTTCCAATTCCAGTTGTGTAAGCTGTTACCAGGGGATTAGCACCTGTAGTAAGCGGATCTTTCTGAAATATAATGGGATTGGCTGCAGTTCCGGTTGCCGTAAGCGATATTGTGGCGGTAATGGTTTCGGTATAATTTGCTGCCACATTGAAAGTGACGCCTCCCGCGCCAACACCACCGGCATTGAGTGCCGTTACAGCCGCAGATATTGTTGGATAACTACCAGGGATAGTTTGTGTGCCTGTCAACTGGGCTAAAACTCCTGGGCTAATCAGAAAAAAGGCAAAAATAAGTGCTAATAACTTGGGTAAACTATTGAATTTCACAGAATTATTGGATTTACAATAGTAAACGACCATTTGAAGTTTATATTATATGCTGGTAGAAGATTATCGACAAAAACCGGCATAATTGAAATTTATTGATAATTATCAATATATAGGTATCAATACGCATACCAATAAACTCTTTATATTTACAAATGGATAATACGTATAAGGGATTAAAAATTCCGTTGGATTCTTTATGAGCCAGGTTGAATTCCAACTATTCAGTTCGGCGACAGGCAGGATTGCAAACTTTTCAACTGTTATTGTTTACATACATTCGTTTTTTATCCCCACGAACATGACTTTCATATTGGATGATTTTAATACCGGCATTCGGCATGCACAGTCATTATTCCTGTCTGCCGGGAGCAGTAAAGCAGGTTTCAGTTCCCTGCTACCAAAACCATTGGGCAACATTTTCCTCGTTTTTCTTAGAGAAATGCCGGGCTTTTGATCAGAGATGACATCTTTTAAAAAGATGTCATCTCTGATCAATTGTATTACTTCTTCAATATAAATTCTTTATTTATATCATCATATATTGAAAGAAAGTTATTTGACTTGCCATCCTTATCAAAAACAGCTTCCCATGTGCTTAATGGTTCCCAGATACAAGTGCCTTTTCCCTTTCCGCCGGGCAATTCAAAAGCAATTTTATTGACTTCTTCCTTAAATTGTGAGTATTCTACCACTACTACTCCTTTGCCATACCTGCGCACAAGATCATGCAAATTATCCCTCAGATCATCCAAAGTTCCATGCCATTTAGGATAATACGACTCGCCTATAACATCAAAATGAACACCCCTTTTGATCATGTTATCAATAAAGAAAACAGATTCATGGTTTTGCCCCCCGAGCGCTATATGCAACATCATCACAACAGAGGGATCCACTGATTTTACGGCGGCCGTTCCCGCATTGATGAGTTGTGCCAAAGCGTCGGGATCAGCTATATTGCCTTCGGGCCATAGCATGCCATGATTGATCTCATTACCTATCTGCACCATGTCGGGAAGACTGCCCTGGTCTTTTAATTCCTGCATTACTTTTTTGGTGAAATCGTATAAGGCTTTTTTCATTTCAGTAAAGGATAAACCAAGCCATGAAGCGGGCTTGCGCTGCTTCCCGGGATCGGCCCAGTAATCGCTGTAATGAAAATCGAGCAGCAATTTCATCCCGGCGGCTTTAACTCTTTTAGCCATTTGCTTTGTATGTTCCAGATCGCAAAATCCTTTTTTGGGGGAATAGCCGCTATCGTCCGAAGGGTCGTTAAAAATGCGAAGCCGGACATAGTTAAAACCATGATCTTTCAATATTAAAATAGGGTCCTTGTTCACACCTTTATCAGAAAATTTAATTCCCCTTTCCTCCAACTGGGGCAGGAATGAAATATCAGCGCCTAGCATTTTATCCGGGTTTCTGTCCTTTGCCGCTTCTCCTTTTAGTTCATAAGTTTTATCAATACTGATGGTAGAAACATTTTGTGCTGACACGGTCACTATATCCGTGGAACCTTTCCACAAGCCCGTGGCCGTCGCTTCAAACTTTATCATACCGGGTTGGATTGCAGCCTGTACAATTACCTGGCATTTGCCGTTAAATAAACTTCTTTGCCATGTACCATCACTGCATTTATCGGGCTCGTGGCTGGCTGGGTCGCCATTACCTACGCCAATAATTTTACCTGCATCATTGATTGAAAATCTGACCAGGTTATCAGCATCGGGAACTTCACGGCCTTCCTTATCAACCACACTTATATTTATGACCACCGCGTCTTTACCATCCGCCAACATGGTTGTTTTATAAGGAGTGATTACAACTTCTGCCGGTTGATTCGTGGTTTCCACTTTGGCTGTCAATTTTTTGCCCTTCTTATTAGCCACCGCTTCTAACTTACCTGGTTCATAATTCACCGTCCATTGGAGGTGACTGTTACGGGGCATATCTTTTTTGCCCTGGCTTTTTCCATTCAAAAATAATTCTACATCATCCGCATTACTGTTTACCCAAACATCGACCGGCTTTCCCCGTTTCTCTTTCCAGTTCCAGTGGGGCGAGATATGCAGGACGTCTTTATCCGTCCACCAGCTTTGGTAGTAATAATAAATATTCTTGGGAAATCCGCACATATCCATAATGCCAAAATGTGAATTGATATTTGGCCATTTATAAGGCGTAGGCTCACCCCGGTAATCCAATCCGGTCCATACAAATCCGCCCAGCCAGAAATCATTTACCGCGGCAAGCTTCCACCAGTCTTCTGCTTTGCTTGCCCACCAGGGTGCTGTAATATCCTGGTCGGGTAAATAAGCCCTTATTGTATCCTTCTCATAAATACCCCTTGTGGTAACGGTACTGCCCATCTCAGTTCCGATAATCGGTTGTGCGGGATGTTGAATATGATAATCCTCCACGGCAAACTGGCGGTAATTGAAACTTCTTACAGGTATCACTTCATTAACGCCCCGATATACATTGGCTAAATCCGCAGCATAGGTGCAGGTCCTGGTGGGGTCTAATTCCTTTTGTTTTGCAATAAATGTTTGTGCAATTCTTTTACCGTAGCTGGTGGTATGAATCCAACCTTCTTCATTGCCTACCGACCACATAAAAACGGAAGGATGACTCCGGTCCCTTTTTACTAATCTTTCAAACTGGTTGATATACTCAGGACTGCTGTTCAATAGCCGTTGCTCGTCCATTACCAGCATTCCCAAACTGTCACAGGCATCCAATAACTCCGGCGTAGGCGCGTTGTGACTGGTACGATAAGCATTGACACCTAAATTTTTCAATAGACCAATCCGGTAGTATTGCAAATAGTCCGGCAGCGCAATACCTACACCTGCGTGATCCTGGTGGCAATTTACACCCAGCAACTTTATATACTTACCATTTAAAAAAACGCCATTAGCTTTTATTTCTACAGTTCTAATTCCAAAACTCACCTCCCTTGTATCAATCAGTTTTCCATTATAATTGATCGCTACCATTATCCTGTACAGGTAAGGATCATCCAGTGACCAGCGCCTGGGATTGGTAACCGTTATACTTTGCTTGTTGGTTTTCGACTCGTTTACATTAAAGGTCAATGATTGTTCCTTTGACGACGCTACCAGTTTTCCGCTTCTGTCTTTGAGATAGGTTTCGATAGTACAGGAGGCAGGGGCAAGGTCCTTGTTTTGAATCGTTGCTTCTACAAGGATCGTTGCTTTATTATTTTGAACATCGGCGTAGGCGAATATGCCGTCATTCACTATGCTGAGGTTATTAAACTGGTTTAACCAAACATGCCTGTAAATACCGGCACCTTCATAGAACCAGCCTTCATATTGGGTGGCATCTACCCGCACAACCAGAATATTCTCCCTGTCAAAATTTATAAAATCAGTGATATCATAAGCAATGCCAACATACCCGCTTTTGTTATTGCCCAAATAAAAACCGTTCACCCAAATGGTAGCATCCCTGAAAATTCCATCAAATTGTATTTCAAACCGCTGGCCTGAATCTGCTTTTGCAACATTGAAATGTTTTCTGTACCAACCAATGCTTGTCTCAGGAAATAACCCGCCAACCGGTTTATATCCATGCGACATCACATCATAATTTTCAACATTTGCAAATGGTAGCTCAACTGCCCAGTCATGTGGAAGATCCAGGGATCGCCAGGCGATGTCTTTAAATCCGGCATCAATTGCCGTACTGCCTGCTCCCCCTGATTTTGAAAATATATTCGCAATCCCAAAATTAAAATCCATTTCAGGATTAGCCGCATGGCCGAAATGAAATTTCCAGTCATTGTCAAAATTTAATCTTTTACGGGCTGGTGTTTGTGCATTTGCGCATTGTGTAACAAATAGAAGGAAGCTGGAAACTACAAATAAATAAGTAAATAATTTTTGCATGGTATATTTAAATTTTTGATCAAAAATAGTGTATCGCTTTATTGATACTACCGGACTTATCCCCGTAAACAGTTGGTTTATTAAATTCAGGCGGGATGAATCCCGTAGCAGAATTTCTCACCTTGCCTATAAATGTAAGGTTTATTCACAAATCAAAGCCACTGCTGTTTATGTTGATGCATGGAGAAAATTGATTCTCAATGGCATTTATTTCAATCATGCAACTATACCAGGGTTAAACGCCGGATAATAAACCAGGTTTCCTGGCAGATAGCTGTATAAAAACTTTAGCCCGACAGCCTTTTGGAACAAACAGAACATCGCTTTTAGGTGAGGTTTGCTACCGGGGCTGCATCATGAAATTCACTACCGGGAGGAAATTGGAATTGAAGAAAGCGACAAATCTATTTGAATATTCAAACTTTATGAGGATAATCAAAGTTTTTTGTGATGAAGATCAGTTTTTTGACAGATAGTTACAAGTAGTTTTACTATATAATCAGCTTGCAATGGACCCAGTTTTGACTCCGGAAATACGGGAAGTATTCGATGCGGTGCGTTACGGACCTGCTGTGTCGATCATTGTGCCGTTTGAACCGCAAATGAGTTTGAAATCCGGTATAATTCATTGCCTGGAGGCGGCAGCAATTAAGGTAGAGCAGGAATTATCAGATAATTATCCGGATGAACTGGGTATGCTGGTGATGAAGAAGCTGCACGATATTTTCAGGAATCTCAATTTTAATACCTACAAAAAAAGTATTGCTATCTATGTATCGCCGGTCTTTGAAAAAGTATTATACCTTGATTTTGCGGTTGAGGAGAGGGTTGTCGTTGAAGAATCATTTGACATACGTGACTTGTTTTACAGTAAAAAGCAATTGCACAAATACCTTGTGCTGCTATTGAGTAGCAAAGCAAGCCTGATCTTCGCCGGTAATTCTTCCGCGTTGGTAAGAATTGTATCTAATACCGCCGAATCCTTTTATGATCCGGTTATTGAAATGCAGGAAAAAGAAACGGATTTTATGGACAGCTCATGCAGGGAAGATATATTGACGGATCAATTTTTGCGTCATATTGATAATGTCCTGGATATTATTCTCAATGCTTACCGGCAGCCACTTTTTGTTTTGTCTTCTGAAAAGATACTTGGTCATTTTAAAAATCTCACCAAACACGGTGGAGCAGTTGTTGAATATGTTGAAGGTAAATTTGACGAAGTAGGTTTGGATCGACTGAAGGAAACAATGGAACCTTACATTACGAACTGGAAAAAAGTAAAACAAAAAGATTTGCTTAACCGGTTGGAAGCGGCTGCCGCTAAAAAGAAACTCGCAACAGGCTTGAAGGAAGTGTGGGATGAAGCGATGGGTCATCGGGGCCGCCTGTTGGTAGTGGAAAAAAATTACAATTATGCTGCGCAACATGAGAGTGTTGAGGAAGTGATTTATAAAGCCATTGACCCATACACTAAATTTTCTTATATAAAAGATGCAGTAGATGAAGTGATGGAAAAAGTACTTGAAAACGGGGGAGATGTGGAATTCGTAGACGAAGGCGTATTGAAGGACTACCACCGGATCGCGCTGATTGAATAAGATTAAATCTTACAAAGGATTGTAACACAACAGGCGGTTTAATTTCAAATTGTCACTGGTCGGAGCGTACACCGGCCAGGTAAAAATTATTATTTTAAACAGTAGGTTCCGGTCCTTCCCGCAGAGAGTTGGAGGGGGCCTTTAATTACAATACAATGAAAACAATACTGGTGGCAACTGATTTTTCTCCTGCTTCATTGAATGCCGTTAATTACGCTGCCGACATGGCTGTAGCAATTAATGCAGATTTATTATTGCTTCATGTTTACCAGGTAGCTGTTAGTTATAGCGAAATAGCAATACCGGTGAATGAAACAGCTATGATGGAGAATGTTGAAAAAATTATAACTGCGCTAAAGGAGAAACTGATCCAGGAAAAAGGCAATAAGCTAATTGTCAAAACTGATGTCCGCATGGGTGTATTTTACCAGGAGTTGAAAGATGTTTGCGAAGAGGTGAATCCATATGCAGTTGTGATGGGTAGCCAGGGTACTACAAGAGCAGAACGTTTGCTATTTGGCAGTCATACTGTCTATGCGATGCAGCACCTTGTGTGGCCATTGATCACGGTGCCACCCGGGGCTGCCTTCGCTTCTTTAAAAATAATCGGTCTGGCCTGTGACTTTAATAAAGTAACCGACACCACACCTGTGAATGAAATTAAAATGCTGGCGAATGATTTTAATGCGGCGTTGCATGTACTCCATACCGGCAGGAAAGAAGTAAATGATCCCCTTATTGTTCAGGGGCCTGGTTTGTTAGCCCAAATGCTGGCGCCTTTAACGCCCGTTTATCATTTTATCATCAACGAAAGTATAGATGAAGGTATTATGGATTTCGCCGAAAGAAATCATATTGATTTACTTATTGTATTGCCAAAGCGGCATGGTCTGCTGGAGAAACTCATTCATAAAAGCCATACCAAACAATTTGTATTGCATAGTCATGTCCCGGTAATGGCATTTCATTAGTAATCTTTTAAATGGGTAAAAACGGTAATTGCAACCAGCAATAATACCAATGTGGTTACAACCCTTTTTATCTTCCTTGTTTTTTAACTTAGATGCGAGAATGATGAAATTGTTACGGGTTAAAACAATAAATATTTTAATAGGATTTTTATTGAACAGATTAATAACTAAGATAAGGAGAAGTTCACTGCGGCTTCCGCAAGTAGCTCAGCAGGGTTATTTAAGTGCTACCCATATTTTGTACCCACTTCGAACGACGTCCGGCTTTCACGATATTTCAAATTATAAAAGTGCTAACCGTGAAACCCCGGCACATCCGATACGATTGCTGGTATTGGAAAAAGGGCTTTGCATACCTGACTATGGTCATAAAGACAGGGTGCACGAAATTAGTAAAAATTACCATAACATAAATGGCAAACCGCAGAGCGGTGATATTAATATAGTACAGATTACATTGCCAGGAATGGCAAACCGCAGAGCGGTGATATTAATATAGCACAGATTACATTGCCAGGAATGGCAAACCGCAGAGCGGTGACATTAATATAGCACAGATTACATTACCTGGAATGGAAAACCGCAGAGCGGTGACATTGATATATCATAGATTACATTTCCAGGAATGGCAAACCGCAGAGCGGTGACATTAATATAGTAATAATTACCATATATAAATGCTGAACCCCATGGGGGTGATATTAATATAGTAAAAACTACTATAGCATAAAAAACAAACCGCAGAGCGGTGACATTAATATAGCGCAGATTACATTACCAGGAATGGCAAACCGCAGAGCGGTGATATTAATATAGCACAGATTACATTATCAGGAATGGCAAACCGCAGAGCGGTGACATTAATTTAGTATCGAAGCAACTACGAGTGTTATGACAATTTAATTATGCAACAATTTCTTAATTTTTAGAGTGAAGGTTATTTTCCGGTAAGAGTTCAGCGTTAGGAATAACTAAATGGTTACCACATCAGCACAATATTCACATGTGCAATATTGCAGGAAAAAAGACATGTTCCATTTTTAAAATACTTTTTTCTGCATCGCAGAATAAAATTACAACTGCTCAATTACTTTCTGTAACCTGGCTCTTACTTCAGTGGCGATATCAGCAAGTTTTTCATTTTCAACGCCTTGCATAGAAGCTGCCGGATCTACTGCGGAAACCTCCACCTGGCCGGTTATTTTTTCCTGTACTATCACATTACATGGCAACATGGTCCCGATTTTATCTTCTGCGAGTAAAGCCTGGTACGCAAATGACGGATTGCAGGCGCCAAGTATTTTATAATTATAAAAGTCCACATCAAGTTTTTTCTTTAAGGTTGCTTTAATGTCAATTTCTGTTAAGATGCCAAAGCCCTCTGCTTTCAGTGCTTCTGTTACTTTTTGAATAGCGTTGTCGAAGCTTCCGGCAATTGTTTTGCTAAAATAGTAATCCATAATTGTTTGATTATTCAGGTTAAACACTTCCTCCTTTACAAAGTACAAGACATTCGTCAAGGATATTATTAATTCTTGATTCGCTGTTAATGGCTAACTTTAATATTGCCACAGTTCGATTCATAACGGCTTTTAGGGCTTCAATTTATAGTCTTTGCTGCCAGCAACCAATGACAACGATCATTGGTTAAATTGAGTATCATCATTTTCATTCGCCCCTGTTTATGCCAACTCAAGGCTTATTTTCATAAATTCATATTTACATACCATTCATATCATGCCCCGCCATCGGGTTGGCTCCTTTCCTGAAAATATATTCGCTATGCAATAAATATGCCCCGGTAATTACTACCACGTCACCTGATGCTAATCCTGCTTTAATTTCTATCCTGTCTTCCCTCTCCAAACCCACTTCTACCATTTTGTTTTTAAAAGAATTTTTGCCGGTTCGTATCCAAACAGTTGCACCATTGCCATCTCTTATTACAGCATCAATTGGTAAAGTAAGAGAATTGTGCAGCCGGTTTTTCAATACCACGTAGGCAGGCATTCCGGGTTTTAACTGGTGTAAAGAATTGGCAATGGATACACGTATTAAATTGATCCTGGTATCCGGGTTAATTTCAGGATTTACAAATTCAATGCTGCCTTTGATTTCTTTGCCTTCCATATCCGGTAGTTGTACCATGGCCAATCCATTGAGGTCAACCGCAGAAAGCTGCGAAGTATATACCTGTGCTTCAGCCCAAAGGGTTGAAAGGTCAGCCAGCTTTACGATGGTGGCTCCTTCCATCACATAATCACCCTCCCGCATATCAATGGCTGTAATGTACCCCGGTACGGTGCTGTAGAAGGTCGTGGTAGAACTTACTTTTTTGTCCTTAACCAGTTCATGTATCTGCGATTCATTCATACCCCATAATAGCAATTTATTTTTTGCGCTTTGCAATAACTCGTCAAAGTCAATGGCGGTTTCGTTCGTGAATGCTTTCTTCCTGTCTATAGCCAGTAAATATTCCTGTTTTGAACTGTTCAACTCTTCACTGTACAATTCATATAAGCGACTGCCTTTAGGGACAAAGTCTCCCAGGTTCTTAAAGTACAATTTTTCCACCCTGCCGGCAACACGGGAACTAACCGATACCGTCTTCGCCTGGTCAAAATTCAGGGTGGCCGTTAATATCAGTTCGTCGCCGATAGCGCCTGTACGGATCGTATCAGTTTGAATATTGCCTAACTGCATTTGCTGCTCACTTAACTGAATTTCATCTTTCTTTTCACCTTTACTTTTTGTCATTGGAGTTAGTTCCATATGGCAGATGGGGCATTTCCCCGGTTTCTTTTCAATGATCTGCAGATCCATCGAACAGGTGTAATATATATCGGGGTCTTTCTGTATTTCGCTCTTCCTTTTGCAGGCTGTAATTAATAACAGGCAAAGGGCAATAAGCAAAAGCCGATTGATATTTGGAGGTTGAAGGTTGATGGTTGATGGTCGATGCTTCATGGTCGAAATTTCATTGTTAAAAGTTCATGGTTGAAAGTGCAGCCTTTGCCGATTACCAATTGCCAATTGCCTATTGCCCACTGCCTGTCCTGATAAGACTTTCACTATCCATTAAATATTGTGCATTCACTGCAACCGAATCCACCCCTGATAAACCATTTATGATTTGAACGTCGTCTTTATGAAGGATGCCGGTGTTTACCTTTCGTACTTTAAAACCACCCGCCGCTTTTTGGAAAACTACTTTATTCATTCCCAATGACAAAACGGCCTCTTTCGGTAACCAGTACGCATCTTTTGTATTTCCGAAAATCGTAGCCCTCACCTGGCTGCCGATAGGAATTTTTAAATCGCTGTTGTTAAAGTAAACCCTTGCAGTAAGTGTTTTGCTATCCCTGCGAAAGAAGGGTTCAATAAAATTAATGGCAGCCCTGAAATCCTTACCCGGCGCAGTTTCCGGAACTACTCTTACTATATTACCGGTTTTTACCAGGCCCTGGTAGTCGGCATAGATATTCAATAGGGCCCAGGCCCGGTCCGGGTTATAGACTGTAAAAAAAGACTGTCCCTTTTGTACATACATCCCTTCTTTCAGGGAAAGTTCTTCAGTAATCAGTGCAATGTCTTTCATGCCGGGAGATGAAGTATTCATTGGGCCGCCATTTGAAGCCTCATGTATATGGCCGGCGTAATTACTATATACCGCAATGGTGAAAACAGGTTTGTTTGAATGGATTACCTGTTCCAATTGTTCGTGACTCATTCCCAGGAGCGATAGTTTATCTTTTGCCGCCTGAATAAGTGTCGAATTATCAGGGTCGTTCCTGAGAAGAAATAATAAATTCTGTTGCGCGGTAAGCATCTCCGGGCTGTAAATATCCATGATGCGCTGACCCTTGTTTATTCTTTGGTAGCGATAACGTACATACAATTTCTCAATCCTTCCTGCTACTCTTGATGAGATGCTTCCGGCCTCTCTTGTATCATAAGCAATATTGCCCAATGCTTCAATCTCTATCTGTTCTTCTTTTTTTTGAATGGTAGTAACCGGGATAGCAGATACTACAAATTCATTGGTTGGTTTTAACAGAGCTTCCAACTCGGCATCGGTTGATCGCAGTCCATCATTCTCTTTTTTTACCAGGTCCATTCCGCATATGGGACATTTCCCAGGTTTATCCCTTATGATTTCCGGGTGCATTGAGCAGGTGTAGAACTGCCTGATGGTTAATGGTTGGTCCTTATCATGTCCGGCTGTCTCCGACTGACCGGGTATTCCTTTACCAATGTGTTGCGAATGATCTTCTTTACTTTTTTCATTACAGGCTGAAAAACCAATAAGCAAAATACAATATGCAATAATCAATTTGCAATAGGCAATTCGGAATAAGAACCGTTTTCTCTTTCCCCCTTGCCCCTTGCCCATTGCCCATTGCCCAATGCCCATTGCCCATTGCCCATTGCCCATTGCAAATTGCCCATTTATTTGTTCTCTTTTCATTTCTTTTCGATTATCCATTCCAGCGACACCTGCAGCTTGAGTGACTGATTCAAAAGTTCTATATACTCCAATTGTGTCATATTTAATGATTCCCACGCATCATATAGCATAAACAATTCTTCCGTATTTTGCTCATAGCCCAACTGAATTGTTTTATAATTATTCTTTAATGCAGGTATGATACTGGATTCAAACAATTTCAACTGCTTTTTTTTCAACCCTATTTCATTGAGCATTCCGTATGCCATGCCGCTGTATTCATTTACCATCATTAACTTTTGTGACTGCAAAGCATTGGCTTTCCATTTCAGGCTTTCAATATTGGCCTTATTCATCCTGGAAGACCATTTAGCGAAGGGTAGTTTCATCATACCCATTAAGGAGTATTGCATTGGTAAACCGCCAAACCCAAACATATGCTCATAGCGGATACCAAATTGAGGTTGCAGCGCTTGTCTTTCTGTTTCCTGTTTCAGGAAAGTGAGCTGGATGTCCTTATCGATCGCTTTTAAATCACTGCGGTTGCTATAAAAAAATGTACTGTCAAATATTGCAGTTGAATAGTCTTTTACCAGGTAGGCGGTATCAATGTCAAAATCAATCGCCGCATTTCTGCCCATCAGGGAATTGATGCGGATGCGTTTGTCATGGATGTCATTTTCATACATCAATTGCATATTTTGTATGTTTCCAATTGCTGCTTTTGCTTTGTAATACGCGCTGATTTTTCCCAACCCGTTTTTGTACCGTATCTCAGCATTCTTAATCATAAATTCAATCAGTTTTTCATTTTCCTCCAACACCATTAATTTCTTTTTCAGCATCAGCCATTCATAGTAATACCCTTTGGCTTTATAGATCAATTCATTGAGGGTGGCATTCTTTTTTTCTTTTTCCACAGCGGACATAGCCTCCATATAGGTAGCATCGGCAAGTTGCTTCTTTTTGTTCGGCAGCATTTGCAGGCCCCCAATCATGTATTGCCCCATGCCTGTTTCTCCCATATCTCCTTTTTTCCAAAGTTTGGGGTTATATGGAACCATCCATAGCCCGGTGCTGAATTCCGGTGGCATCCAGCTCTTTGCGCCTTTGGCAGCGGCATCCATTGAATTTATCTCTGCATCATACATCTTTACCGACGGATGTGATTGATGAATAGAATCTATGATTGCGTTGAGCTGCAAAACCTGCTGACCCGGTGTGAACTTTCCCGGAAGCGTAATAAGCATTATCAATATTATTTGTTTCATCAGTATGATTATTATGTACAGCAATTACAACCTTTTTGAATCGGGGGACAAGGAACAGTACCATATGAACAGAAAACACAGCAATCCCCGGACTTTGGCTTCAGTAACATTTTGCACTGCCCGCATTCATAAAAATACCGGCAGGCGTCAACCGGCATTTCTTCCTGCCGCTGGTAACCGCAATAAGGGCATGTGATAGTTGATACCTGTATAATTTCCATAAAATACTTACTACTCATTCGCGTCAATTAATTCAATTTTTCCATTTTTCTTTAATTCCCGTTCTTTTATCATTTCAAAAATTACAGGAGTGATCAGCAGCACATAAATAGTTGATGTAATGGTGCCCCCAATCAGTGGTATCGTAATGGGCCTCATAATATCGCTGCCCACCCCGGTTGCCCATAATATGGGAATCAAACCAAACAAGCCGACTGATACCGTCATCAATTTCGGCCTCAACCTTTTTGCGGCACCCTCCATAACATATTCCCTGATGATGGCCGGTGTGATGGTATCCCGGGAATTGCCGTGCCTGGCCACCATAAGCTGCATCCCTTCATTCAGGTAGATTGTCATTAGCATGGCTGTTTCTATGGCCATTCCAAATAAAGCGATGAAACCAACCGCTACGGCAACCGAAAGGTTTACCCCATAGAAATAAACCATGAATACGCCCCCAATCAGTGCAAAGGGAACGGTTAACATTGTCACAAGTGATTCCTTAAAAGAATGATAAGTAAAATACAGTACCATGAAAATGATGAGTAATACAACCGGCATGATCATGGTAAGTGTTCTGTTGGCCCTTAGCTGGTTTTCCCATTGCCCGCTCCATTCCAGGAAATAACCCCTGGGTAATTTGGTAATCATTTGATTTAACTTCCCTTGTGCTTCCTCTACGGTGCTCCCTAAATCACGCTCCCTCACATTAAATAATATGGTTCCTCGCAGCATGGCATTTTCAGAATTGATCATTGGGGGCCCGTCACTCAATTTTATTTCAGCAACTGCTTCTAATGGTACTGGACCAAAGCTCATCGTCTGTACCTGCAGCCGCTTAAGGGACTGAAGATTATTACGGAAATCCTGCCCATACCGGGCGTTCACTGAAAAACGCTGGCGGCCTTCAACTGTTGTGGTCAGTTTCATTCCACCCAACGCAATTTCTATCACTGCATTTACATCATCCACACTCAATCCATATCTTCCAATTTCGTCCCGCTTAATTGCAATATCGATATACTTGCCACCGGTAATGGGTTCTACATATAAATCTTTTACACCATCAATTCCTTCCAGTTGTTTTTTGATGGTTTGAGCAAATGCATAAATGGTATCAAGGTTTTGACCGTACACTTTCAACCCAACATCCGTGCGGATACCGGTGGAAAGCATATTGATCCGGTTGATAATGGGCTGTGTCCATCCGTTCGTTACACCGGGTATCTGCATTTTGGCGTTCAGTTCATTGATGATGCTGTCTTTGTTCTTTCCTTTCCGCCATTCATTTTTTGGCCTTAACAAAATGATTGTCTCAATCATGCTGATGGGGGAATTATCTGTAGCCGTATTTGCCCTGCCTGCCTTACCCAATACATGCGATACTTCAGGAATGGTGCGGATCAATTTATCCTGTACCTGTAATAAACGTTTCGCTTCGGAGTTGGAAACGTCGGGAAGGGTTACCGGCATAAAGAGGAGGGAACCTTCATCCAGAGGGGGCATAAATTCTGAGCCAAGCCTGGTCATCATAATTATTCCGATAGCCAGCGCAGCAAGATTGATCCCGATAATTGTTTTCCGCCATACCAGGCACCATTTCAAAACAGGCGCGTATATTTTCTCCAATGTTCTGGTAATAGGATTGGCGTTTTCGGGCTTTAATCTTCCTTTCAGGAAAAAGGAGATCAATACCGGTGTAAGTGTAATTGCCAGTACTGCATCTATAAGCAGGATAAAGGTCTTTGTCCATGCCAGCGGATGAAAGAGCTTTCCTTCCATACCTGTAAGAAGAAATACCGGCAGAAAAGAGGCTACTACAATGATCGTAGAATAAAACACACCAGGACCCACCTGTTTAGATGCTTTCATGATCACAGCCATTCTGTCCTCTGCTGTTAATGGGTCCTTATTTCGTTTAAACAACATCTTTTATTAGTTTACTGTTTAGGGTTTACTGTTTAGGGTTTACTGTTTACTGTTTAGGGTTTACTGTTTAGGGTTTACTGTTTTCTGTCGATTGCCTATTGCTTATTGCCTATTGCTTATTGCCCATTGCCCTTTGCCCATTGCCTATTGCCTTCGCCCATTGCCTATTTCCTACTTCCCTTCGCCTCCTGCGCTTCGCTAAGATGCCTGTAACTGTTTTCCACCATCACTATGCCATCATCCACCACCACGCCAATTGCCAATGCTATACCTGTCAATGACATGATGTTGGAGGATATGCCAAACATTTCCAGGAAAATGAAACCCGCTGCTATTGAAATAGGTAATTGAATAAGGATGATAACAGCACTCCGCCAGTGAAAAAGGTAAATGAGAACAATAATTGATACTGCAATCATTTCCTCTATTAAAGTGCCTTTCACTGATTTAATGGCCTCCTGTATTAATGTACTCCTGTCATAAGATGCTTTAAAACTGACTCCTTCGGGTAAACCTTTCTGTACCTCCTTCATTTTCTCTTTTATTGCCGCAATTACTTTGTCAGCATTTTCATTGTAGCGCATCACTACGATGCCACCCACAACTTCCCCCTTTCCATCCGCATCAAAGATGCCAAGCCTTAAATCCCCGCCCATTTGTACCGAACCAATATCTTTAACTCTTACCGGTATGCCATTAAAATTATTCAACGAAATGTTTTCCACGTCTTCCCTGCTTTTGATATAGCCCAGTCCGCGAATAATATATGCCATATCCGCCATTTCAAATTTTCTGCCGCCCACGTCATTGTTATTGGCTTTTACTTTGTTCATTACATCCATCAGGGAGATGTTATAGTGCTGCAACTTCACAGGGTCAACTACTAACTGGTATTGCTTTTCAAAACCACCAAAAGACGCTACTTCAGCCACACCCGGAACTGTCTGTAAGGCAAATTTTACATACCAGTCCTGCAATGCCCTTTGTTCTCCCAGGTCCATGTCAGGAGCGTCCAAATGATACCAGTAGATATGACCAACCCCCGTTCCATCGGGGCCGAGCGATGGAGATATGCCTGGCGGCAACAATCTTTGCGCAAAATTCAGCCGTTCCAGAACCCTTGTCCTCGCCCAATAGATGTCAGCATTATCTTCAAAAATTACATAGACAAAACTCATCCCGAACATGGAAGATCCCCTTATGTTTTTGATTTTCGGAATCCCCTGAAGGTTACTCACCAGGGGATAGGTAACCTGGTCTTCTATCACCTGCGGACTGCGGCCCATCCATTCAGTAAAAACAATCACCTGGTTCTCACTCAAATCCGGTATGGCATCAATGGGGTTCCGTTTGATGGAGTACATGCCCCATGCAAACAGGCAGCACGCTACCAGCAGTACGATCAGCCTGTTGCGCAAAGCCAGCTCAATTAATCTTTGAACCATGGTTGTTTGAATGAGCGATTAGTGATTTTTGATTTATGATCTGTGATGTGTGAATTTCTTTTCTGTCAAATCCATTCCACATTTAGAACATTTGCCAGGCTTATTGCAGGCTGTATCGGGATGAATCGGGCAGGTGTATACATGCATTCATCACCTCCCTTTTTATTTGCTCTTTTTTGACTTTACCAGGTCCATCCCGCACTTTGAACATTTGCCTGGTTTGTCACTGGTAATTTCCGGGTGCATGGAACAGGAATAGGCTTTAACTGGTTGCTCCGATTCCTTTAAATCCATGTTGCATTTACTACACTTGCCTGGCTTATCCATCACTACATCAGGATGCATGGGGCAAGTATATATTTTCATGGTTTCCATCTTCATTTGCTCCTTTTTTGACTTTGTCAGATCCATTCCGCATTTGGAACATTTACCTGGTTTGTTACTGGTT
>JBDTWP010000046.1:0-27335 GCA_040006615.1 Ferruginibacter sp. | reverse complement strand
CATTTTTGGCTTTAGCCAAACCAATCAGGAAAATGCTTAAATCCATTTCGGCTAAAGCCGTCGTTTATGGCATTTTTCATTATCCACAGGCTAAAGCCTGTGGCAATTCAATTCCAACTCGACCCGCTCCAGCTCAGGTTCATTTGAGACTTGCCAGGCAGTATTGCTGCAAAAAAGCCAACATACTTTCTTTGATTTTCAATTAATTGTGAATGGTGTATATATAATTATCAATTTGTCAATTATCAATTAAAGAGAAGGGTTTACCAATTTATAAACTTTCCCATCTGCCTTGGTCAGTATATATAATTCACCCCTTGCATCTCTTCCAAAATGGAGGTCTGCCCTTTCTGTTCCACAAAGGGCCGTGAGGGTTTTAGGAGTACCATTCATTGATATTTTCCATTCTTTGATAGTGGCCTGCTTTCCCAGTTTTATTTCAGCCATTTCTATATAAAACAACCGGCCCGAGGCAATATCGCCGAAGACAAATTTGCCTTCCAATTGTGGTATGGATTTTCCCCAGTATTCATAGCCACCTGAAATAGCCTTACCTTCATCGTGGTCAAATTCAGCGACCGGATAAGTGATGTTATAAATACTGTCATTTGCGGGAAGCGGGTAGGGTTTCTCCAAATCTCCATATGGGTCTAAAACAAAAGTGCCTTCCCGGACAGGCCAGCCATAATCATGGCCTGGCAAGATAAGGTCCAGCGATTCCACATTACCCTGCCCGATATTGCACGCAAACATATCGCCAGTTTTACTCCACGTAATCCGGTGGGGGTTTCTAAAACCATAGGCATAGATCTCTCCAAGTGATTTGCTGTTCTGGCTTTTAACAAATGGATTCAGTGGAGGTATTCCATATTGGTTATTAACGCTGTTTCTCCCCATTGGGTCAATGCGAATAATCGTGCCCCATATCTTTTCCATGCTATGGGCCAGGAAGGGAAAACCGTTTCCGGCAGCGCCACCATCACCCACACCAATGTACAGGAGGCCATAATCCTTATCGCCGGGCCTGGAAAGGGGATTAAAGGTAATTTCCTGCAAGCCATGGATTCCGGTCACCATATTCACCCTGAGCAATTCCCGGCCATTTCCTGAAAAAGTTGTCGCGCCAGGATTTCCTGTTTTCCATTCAGTCAGTACCCATTGCAAGGTGACCTCGATTGAATCTGCGTAACTAAAATCAGCTTTGGCTGAACCCGGGGGTTCAGTATGCGTAGTATACAACAGTCCGTTCTTATTGAATTCAGGGTGAAAGGCAAAACTTCCAAATCCGGTTGCGAGTCCGGGTTCATGAATGAATTTAGGCTTCAATTTGGCCATATCCATATACAATATTGGCTTATTATGCCGGAGCTGATATAGTTTACCCCGAAGGTCCAGGACAAATATATTGCCGGTATTTGGCTGTAAGCCCAGTTTGGTGATTCTTGTCCGTTGCAGTTTGTCGGTATCATTGGAGGGGGGAATCTGAGTTACCAGTTCCACGCCTACTAGGAGGTTGGAGAGCCGGATAGAATCGGGGATCGGATTTGATAATTTCTTGATATTATCCTTTGCAACCGGGTGTTCAGCCAGCTTTTTCTTATGGAGGTAAGCAATGATACCATTCATTTCGTTTTCGGTAAAACCGGCAAATGATGGCATTGTCACTTTGTATCTTTTAAATAATTGCGCGGCCCGTTCATCTCCTGATTCAATAGCTTTTTTGGGATCCATGATGAAATGCCTGATCCAGTCTACCGGGGCAGAAGCGGTTATACCTCCTAATTTCGGGCCGATTTCATCCTGTTTGAAATTATGGCAGCCGCTGCAATTCCGGATAAATATGGCTTCACCTGAAGCAATTGTTACTGAGTCTGTTGCGATGGCGCCAATATCCGAAGAATTGCCGGAGTTGCAGGAACTGATATACAGCAGTAACAAAACAGCAATTGAAATAAGCAGCATTCCCTTTTTCATCATTTTCTATTAATTTTTGATTGTGTATTGACCAATGGTAATTGATAATTGATAATTGATAATTTGTGATAATTGATAATTGATAATTGATAATTGATAATTTGTGCACCATTGGTCATTGGCCGTTCACGATTGACGATTGACAACTGACCATGGACAACTGACCTTTCACGATTGAATATTCTGGATTCTTAAGGGTTGCCAACCTTTGAAAGGTTGGCAACCCTGTGCACCATTGGTCATTGACCGTTGACGACTGACCATTGACGATTGACCATTCACAATTGACGATTGACAACTGACTGTTCGCGATTGAATATTCGCGATTCTTAAGGGTTACCAACCTTTGAAAGGTTGGCAACCCTGTGCACCCGGGAACAAAAATAATGAAGATTCCCTTGTCAGTCCATGAAGGTAAGTAAAGAACGATTTTATTCATGGACGGTTACTTAGCAGGATCTTCAAATATTTCAATCGGTCGGGCAATCCGGTGTTCCAAACCCGTTATGCTTTTGTTATCTATTTTGATTATTTATTCCCAATCTTTAAATAATCATTCACCCGCCTGGTTCACCTGAGGGGAGATCAATTTTGTTTAATGCCCGCAGGAAATAAAAATGAAATAAAAGCAAATTTGCCTTATTTTTCCTTTATTTTGTAAAAGTAATAAAAATCTATTGAAAGGGAATGATCTATAAAATTGAGAATGAATAGAATATCAATTTGAGATGAATCGTAAATTTCCTTAATTCGTATAATCAATATTCTATAAATTGAATAATTTTTAAATAAGTAGCTGCAATTTTTTACTGGTATAAATATTTTGAACTATTATTAGTTTACTTTAGTCTTTAAAAACAGAAATTATGAAGAATGGGGAAGGTAAATCCACGGTTAGTCGCAGAATAAAGATTTTGGAGTCCCTCAAGGCTCACGGCCAGGTTAATGTGAATGAGCTTAGTGAGTCTTTGGGGGTAACAGGTGTTACGATCAGGAATGATCTTGCACAGCTTGAAAAGAAGAGGGTGCTTATAAGGGCGAGGGGTGGCGCCATAAAGATTGAGCAAAATTTTGCTGAAGAAGATTATCCATTATCAGACAAACAAAAAAAGCACCTTTTTGAAAAAAAGGAAATCGGGAAAAGAGCGGCTGAGTTAATATCTGAGAATAATACCATCATCATAGATTCCGGTTCTACCACATACGAGCTTGCTAAAAATCTGAAGAATTTCAATGATTTAACAGTTATTACTAACGCATTAAATGTAGCTACAAAATTGGCTGAATTTAATAACATAAGGGTTATTGTTCCAGGTGGCATTTTGAAGAAAAATTCCTTATCCCTCGTTGGCATTTTAGCAGAGCGGGGATTTAAAGATTATTTTTGCGATAAATTATTTCTCGGCGTAGATGGGTTCGACCTGGATTTTGGTATCTCCACACCTGACCCGGAAGAAGCGCATTTGAACCAAATTATGATTGGGATTTCAAAAGAAGTTATCGTGGTTACGGATTCCAGTAAATTTCAAAGAAGAGGGTTTGCATTTATTGCGCCGGTTAGCAGGATTAATACTGTTGTTACAGATAAGGGTATACTGCCTGAAAATAAAATTAAGCTTGAAAGTTTAGGTGTAAAAGTTATTATTGTGTAGCATAACCATTATCAATTAATTATAGAGGCGCATTCATTTAATTGAATTGGTTAACAGGTATAGTGTTTAACCCAATTTTTTATTTCAGGAGTCCGGAGCCAAAATACTTACACTTTGTTGTTGGTTTTATCATCTTTACCAAGCGGATGGTATATTTTCTGTGAGGTAATTCTTAGTTTCTGCAACCATAATTTTATTAACCACATAGGTACATAGGGAACATAGACGCGATTAGGAAAAAAATGCAAACAAACTTTCACTTTTTTATTTCCTGAAAGCAGGAAGATTATTTTCTGAAAGGTAGGTATAAAGTTCTGCAACCATAATTATTTTAACCACATAGATACATAGGGAACATAGACGCGATTACGAAATAAAATGCAAACAAACTTTCACTTTTTTATTTCCTGAAAGCAGGAAGTTTATTTTCTGAAAATCGGGATGTCCCACAATTATCAATTATCAATTATCAATTATCAATTATCAAAGGGGCACATAGACACGATTACGAAATAAAATGCAAACAAAATTTTACTTTTATATTCCCTGAAAGCAGGAAGTTTATTTTCTGAAAATCGGGATGTCCCACAATTATCAATTATCAATTATCAATTATCAATTATCAAAGGGGTACATAGACGCGATTAGGAAATAAATTAATTGTAAACAAACTTTCACTTTTATATTCCCTGAAAGCAGGAAGATTATTTTCTGAAGGAAGGTATTAAGTTCTGCAACCATAATTATTTTAACCACAAAGGTATATTGGGAACATAGACGCGATTACAAAATAAAATGCATGCAAACTTTCACTTTTATATACCCTGAAAGCCGGAAGATAATTTTCAAAAAACCGGGATGTCCCACAATTATTAATTATCAATTGTCAATTATCAATTATCAAAGGGGCACATAGTCGCGATTGCGAAAAAAAAGTACAATAGATCCTTGCTTATGTTGATGTAATGCTTAGTCCCGGCATTGTATACTTTCAAATCTTCTCATTTTCAAATTTGAAAATCAGGGAAGGGAAAATTTGCTTCCTGTCTTAAGAATTGAATACATGCGACTGAAGCCACCTGGCTAAACTATTTATTAAAGGGTTAATACGGTTTTCTACAGGTTAGGTTGGGGTTAGGTATCCATTTACTCTATTGTAGGTTCCCGTGAATATCTGGTAAATATCTGGTAAATATCTGGTGAAAATCTGGTGAAAATCTGGTGAAAATCTGGTGAAAATCTGGTGATTGTCAGGCGAATGTCTGGTGCATTTCCTGTGATAAATATAACTTAGGAGGATAAAACAGTCAATGACTCCCTGAGTCTTTAATAGATTATTTAACAAGTTAAGTTACTAAAAAAAGTTGAAAATAACAAGCAATAAGTCAATTTTTTTTGCGGCAGTTGAAAATTTATTGCCAGCTGGAAAAAACAAATTTTTTGGGTAATCCTATCTGGTTCATATAAACATTCATTATTATTTTTTTCCCAACTTGTATTTACGTAAGGTGAGATTGCTTTTTTCCCATTGGTTGGCACAACAGGTATTTGACGCATTTTCCTATGACTTTATTTTTCCACTTAGGCTTTAGGATACTTAAGAAAAGTCAAGGTCAATTCAATTTTGATGCGCCCGTTCAATTGCTACCCGTTACCGGTTATTCAAAAAGATAATGGGATTCCAGACATTCTGGCCATTTAAACGAATCAGGAAACCGGGAAGGGCGTACAATAATTTGAATAGAACTGGTTAGAATAAAGATTTTTTTAAGAAGTTAATAATCAAGCTTTCATCACCGATTTTAAAGGAAATGTAATTATTGGATTTAATCTTCGAATAAAAAAAATATTTTAGTTAGTAAAGAAAATATTTTTTTCTTTCAAAACCTTTTATTAATTTTAATTATTACTAAATAAATACTAATTGTGATGAAAAGAAAATTACAACCAAAACGAATCCTTATTCTCTGCGTTATGCTGATTTCAATAATTAGTGTACAAGCGCAGACGCGAACTGTTTCTGGTAAAGTAACATCAGCCGATGACGGAGTTCCATTGTCAGGGGTTAGTGTTATAATTCAGGGTACATCAATTGCCACTATCACTGATGATATCGGAAAATACAGCCTAAGCGTTGGTGATGGAAAGGCAAAAATTGTCTTTTCTTACATAGGATTTATTTTTCAGACAATCGACGTTAATAACAAAACGTCTATTGATGTAGTATTGGCAAGGGATAATAAACAATTGGGTGAAGTTATAGTAACTGCGTTAGGAATTACCAAACAAAAGAGAACTGTAGGATATTCCTCACAGGAATTAAGTAAAAAGGATTTATCCGATGCCCGGTCTGTCAATGCAGCCAATTATCTTACAGGTAAAATAGCCGGGGTCCAGGTTACACAATCCGCATCCGGAACAGGGGGATCGGCCAAAGTACTTATCCGCGGTATTAGTTCTCTCACAGGTGAAAACCAGCCTTTATATGTAGTGGATGGCGTTCCATTGGACAATACACGCTATAATGAAGCCCAATCATTTGGCGGTCATGATTTTGGCGATGGGATTGGTAATATAAGCCCTGAAGATATTGAATCAATAAATGTACTGAAAGGACCAAATGCTACGGCTCTTTATGGATCAAGAGGGAGCAATGGTGTAATATTGATTACAACAAAAACCGGTAAGGGCGGAAAAGGAATTGGTGTGGAAGTGAATTCCAGTGTGACAATGGAAAAAATAAACCTGGTTCCCAAAACCCAGAACAGATATGGTGCAGGTTATGAGGATGTTAATTTATACGGTAATATAATTTCAATTTCCGGTAAGAATTATGAAACGCTTGAGAGCTGGCACAGTGATAGTTACGGACCACCGATGGATGGGCGTTTATTGGTAAATCCTTTCGTTTTTGATAATACTGCCCCTCCCACCACTTTTGCTTTTTTACCACAGCCAGCAAACAATATCAGGGACTTTTGGAACAGGGGTGTTGTTACAAACAATTCGGTGGCGCTGTCCGGCGGCACCGACAAATCATCCGCAAGGTTATCTTTTGCAAATACAACAATAAAAGGAATTACCCCCAACCATGATGAAGACCATCAATCAATTAACTTAAGGGTAGCAACAAATATTACCAGTAAATTATCCTTTGATGCAAAAGTCAATTACATTCACAAAAATGTAGATAATGCTCCTACCTTGGGCTCCACAAGCCAAAATCTCGTTTGGAACCTTGCTACCCTGGGCAGGTATGTGCCCCTTGATTTTCTAAAAGCATATTATGAGAAAACGGGGAAATATGGCTCTTTTCCCAATGTGTCATATAATCCTTATTATATAATTAATGAACTTAAGAATAATGCAATAAGAGACCGAATCGTTAGTTTTGTTTCAGCGAAGTACCAATTTACCAACTGGCTGAGTTTAATGGCAAGATCCGGGATTGACATGTATACAGAAAGAAGAAAGCAGACCTGGCCAGTTGGAGCAAGGTATTCCGAAAGTTCCGCAGGAAGAATCATAGATGAAACCTTCACTACAAAGGAAAGCAACAGTGATGTGCTCCTGACAGCGTCAAAAAATGACCTGTTCAAAAATTTTAGCGCTTCTCTATCTGTAGGCGCTTCTCTACTACAAAGAAATTACAGGCAGCAGAGCTGGGATGGACGTAATTTCAAAGTACCTGGAATTTATGATATAAGCAATACAGCGACCTCGATACCCTATTATTCCCTGGTGAAAAGAGAAATGCAATCGGTTTATTTCTCGGGAGAAATTGGATATAAGAATTTCTTATTTCTTGATGTTACCGGACGTAATGACTGGTCATCTACTTTAGGAGAAGACAATTATTCATTTTTTTATCCGTCTATAACCGGCAGTTTCATTTTCACAGATGCATTTAAACTGAAGTCAAATACTTTTAGTTATGGCAAGATCAGAGCTTCCTATGCGCAGGCCGGCAATGACGCATCGCCTTATTTAACACAGTCCGGTTATTATTTCAATTCTATTCCTTACAATGGCCAGAGTTCTGCATCTCAAAGCACAACAATTCCGTTATTTAATTTAAAGAATGAACTTAAACAATCCACAGAATTCGGTGTAGACCTGAGATTTTTCCATGACAGAATTGGTTTGGACGCAACTTATTATACAAGCAATACCAAAAACCAGATTGTGCCCATTACTATTTCATCCAGCAGTGGTTATCAAACAAAAATTGTTAATGCGGGAAATATTCAAAACCGGGGGATTGAAATTGCCCTTACAGGTAACCCTGTCAGGTTGGGGAACGGTTTCCGGTGGGATGTAACTTTTAACTATGCGAGAAATCAGTCAAAGGTGATTGCACTTGCGCCGGGTATTGAAACTTTTCTGCTCTATAACTCTTATCCCAACAATATTGAAGCAAGGGTTGGGCAGCCATTTGGTAATATAGTTGGTTATGCATACAGAAGGGCCCCTGATGGACAGATACTTGTGGAACCCGATAAGCCTGGTACACCTATCGTTCCCGGCGGATTTTATTTAAGAGATGATACCGTAAGTGTTTTGGGAAATGTTACCCCTAAATGGATTGGGGGCTTAAATAATACATTTTCTTATAAAGGATTTACCCTGAGTGCTTTGGTTGATTTTGTACAGGGCAATCAGATCTCATCTGCCACAAAATATCAAATGGAAGCAAAAGGAATCGGCGCTTTTACGGAGCGGTACAGGGAGGCTTCCGAGCCGCTTCCCGGAGTAGTGGAAGTTAAAGATGGAAATGGAACTGTTACCGGGTATACGCCAAATACCAGAGGAGTTGATGGCCAGACAGCATGGGCTGCAAGGGCATGGAATGAAAGAGGGGAAGAGTTTGTTTTGGATGGCAGCTATATTATGCTAAGGGAGGTGATTTTGGGTTATATGCTGCAACCTTCCTTTATCAAGAAAACTCCATTCACAAGTCTTAGGGTTTCATTGGTAGGGAGAAATCTCTGGTACCTGGAAGAACACATGCAGGGTATGGGTATTTCACCTGAAACCAATCTTAATACATCTGCTGGGGCTACAGGTATTGAACAGTTGAGTATGCCTACAACAAGAAGCTATGGCATTAACCTCAATTTTACATTTTAGCAATATTATCTCAAAACAATTAATTTCAGCCAAAATGAAATCATTTAAAAATATAAGTAATCTCTGCCTGTTGGTTTTAGTAATTTTTATAGCGAATTCCTGCACAAAAGATTTTAAAGATGAGAATACTGATCCGAAGCTGATAACTGAAGAAAAGGTTACTCCTGAGCTGCTTTTAACTACCGCTGAAGTAAATGCCAAAGGAGGCCTGGGCTTTTCGAATGCCGGTGATTTTTGTGGTATGACAACATCTGATGCTAATCTACCCTTCGATGACAGGTTTGATGATGGCGCCTGGAATGCTGTCTATACCACTATTGGTAATAATTTGGCCGCTATCATTCGTAAAACTGAGAGTGACCCTGAGATGATCAATAAGAAATCGATTGCGAGAATATTGAAAGCATGGATTTTTTCTGAAGCAACGGATATTTACGGAGATATTCCCTATTTTGAATCTAATAAATCACCTGAGAATTCCATAGCAACTCCAAAATATGACAGTCAAAAGAGTATTTATGAAGATATCTTTAAAGAACTGAAAGAAGCGGCAGCCGCGTTGATTGCCGGTAAACCAAGTTATGGCAATTCAGATCTCATTTACGGGGGTGATCCAGCGAAGTGGAAAAAATTCGCCAATTCTCTCCGGTTAAGACTGGCATTGCGTGTCCGGTATGTAGATGCCGTAATGGCTAAAAACAATATGACTGATTTGGTGGAATCGGATTTGATATTAAGCACCGATGATGAAGCACTGTTTTTTACATCCAATGACAATACCAGTCACTGGAATGGAGCTTATTATAATTTAGTAAATTATGCAAGCGGGCCTGAAACAAAGGACCTGATTGCAAAAACAGTATTGGATATTCTTAGTGGGGGTAATTCCCGCAATCCCATTGATCCCCGAATTAGAATTTATGCAGACACCGCTTACGCTTCATGGCCGCCAACATTAAATCCTCCACTTCCCTATTTTGGATATCGCGGAAAGCCTTTACTGGGTGGTGCTGTACCGGTCGAGGAAAAATACCCTTATGGGGCCGAGTCAACCTCCCGGATTAGCGACTTTTGGTATGTGCCCGCAATAGAACAACCAATTTTAAGAAGTTCTGAAGTATATTTCGCATTAGCCGAAGCCGTTTTGTTTGGCTTAAGAACCGGGGACGCCAACGTCTATTTTAAAAAAGGTATAATGGCTGGGGTATCTGAAACTCAGCATTTGTTTAATAGAACCAAGGACCAGGTTGCTTTGGTGGAAAAAAAGATTCGCCCTAACTGGGGCTCTGCAAACATAAATGCTCTGTTGGCTCATAAAGAAATGAAGCAAAGCGAAATTGATATATTTTTAGCTTCGCCAACAACAACCCTTGCAGGTTCAACTGAAGAAATGCACGAACAGATCATGAACCAGAAAATAGTTGCACTTTACCCGAATTCGACGGAAGGATGGAGTGAATGGAGACGAACAGGCTATCCCAGAGTACTGGTTACAACTAATGATTATAGTGGTTTGAAGGGTGTTTCTTACAGAAGAGGCCACTATCCTTCAGTTGAAGGTCTAATTAATAGTTCAAACTATAATGAAGCTATCCAGAGAATGGGTCCAAAAGATGATGTATTGAGCAAAGTATGGTGGGATGCTAATCCCAATGCGCCCCACAAACATCCAGGTGCAGTGGAATGGAGAGCCACTAAATGGCTTTAAGACATTGTTTTTAATAAACGATTTCGTTTTAGTATATGTAAGCAGTTAGTTTTGGTTGGGCTGTCCGGTAGGGCAGCCCTTTTTTTGGCAATGGGCAATGGGCAATAGGCAATTGGCAATAGGCAATGGGCAATTATGAAAGAAAAAATAATAATACCTGTTTTGATAGTCCTGGCATTTGTATGCTGGGCCTTTTTTGGATGTAAAGTGAAGGGTGTAGTTCCGCCAGTTGGGGTTAGAAATTGCTTCACTTGTGATTCCATCCCTGAGGGGACTATTTTTTGTGATGATTTTGAAAGCGAAACATCCCTTTCAGAGAGGTATTTTGAATATGATGACAATGGAGGTGATTTTGTACGGCTTGCAAATGCTGGAAGGGACGGAAGTGCGGGAATGCGTGTAATATGGCAAAAAGGAGAAACGGCCGCAGGGTCACTCAAGAAATCTTTTGGAAGAACGCCAGATAAATATATTGGAACACATGCTCCTTTTCCAGAAAAAGATTTTAAGGAGATCTATTGGCGGATTGATATTAAAAGACAGGCTGGCTGGCAGGGCGGTGGGGCTGATAAATTAACCCGGGCCACTGTTTTTGCAGGGCCAGGCTGGAGCCAGGGAATGATGGCGCATATATGGTCGCATGATAATTTTCTTGTGTTGGATCCTGCGAGTGGCATCGATGAAAGCGGCACCCTCAAATCTACCAGGTACAATGATTTTGCCAATCTCAGATGGCTTGGCAGTAAGAAAGGCACAACTGATCTGTTCAGCGATGAAAATGCGGATAAATGGTTTTGTGTGATTACCCATATAAAACTTAATACCCCTGGACTATCGAATGGTGTTTTTGAGTTTTGGATCAATGACAAATTTCAGGCAGGCTCTTATGATCTGAACTGGCATGGTAACTGGAATGCAGATGCTAAAAATTATATGATCAATGCAGTGCTTTTTGAAAATTACTGGAATAAAGGCTCTCCTAAATTCCAGGAACGTTATTTCGACAATATTCTGATATCTGAGAAACCTATTATTTGTAACTGTAATTAATGTGCTAATGTGCTAATTTGCTAATGTGCTAATGTGCTAATGTGCTAATTTGCTAATGTGCTAATTTGCTAATGTGCTAATGTGCTAAAGAAAGAATGTGAAAATTTGAAAATGTGAAAGGAGTATACAGATGGTATCTTTTAGAAAGATGTCATCTGTATGGTCCGGTTCATTCTTACAAAAGCTTCTGCGGCTATTACACCCAGTTCTCTTCCCCGGAATTCTTCCATGGCAGCATGGCCGCATTTGTATATACCCGGCGGATCCTGGCTGGTATGACAATATACCGCCTTTCTTTTTTGTTCCTGTGTATCACTGATGTCAAAATAATCTGCGGGGTGAAAAGCCATCGTTTGTTCGCCGGTACATACTTCAAAAAAATACAACGCAAATTTCTGTTTTGTGCGCATCCAGGTTTGAATGGTAAGCAGGCTCGCAGCCTGGTGATCCTTATGTGAATCGATGGGCCAGTGCGTAAAAACAATATCAGGTTTTTCATCAGTGACCAGTTGCAGCATTCTGCCAATCCATTCATTGTTTACGATGGTATCACCGTCTGTTTGTCCTGCGAATACCGGTTTTGCATTCAGGATTTTACATGCATTGATTGCTTCCTGTTTTCTTATTACGGCAGCTTCATCATGGGATTTGCCTTCTATACCCGCTTCACCTGTCGTCAAATAAATAATTGTTACGTCATTCCCCGCAGCAGCAAGTTTTGCTAGTGTGCCTCCACAGCCGCTTTCAGGATCATCAGGATGTCCACCCACGCAAACAATTTTTTTCTTTTCGCCTTTTTCTTTTGTTTCCGCATGGAGTAATGTTGGTAATGATAGCATTCCCAAACCTGTGGCTGTATGCTTTACAAATTGCCTGCGGCTATTGTGTGTGATCTTCATATAGCATATTTTTACATTTTCGAATTTTCACATTTTCACATTTGTTATTATTTGCTCTCAGCCCGCCCTACCGTAATTGTAAAACTGCCCCAGGTAACATTTCTTTTTATGGTCTTCCATTCTTTTACTTCATAGCATGCCAGGAACTTTATTTGATGGCCGGGCGGGCAATCTTTGGAGATATGCAACAGTGAGGATAAAGCATAGCCATCTCCCCATTTGTCGGGTTGCAATTCATCATACAGCTGTTCCCCATCAATCCATAGATCATCGTAATACAGCCGGGTGCGGTGACTGTCCTGGTAAATCATGACCGTTTTACCAGGGTCGGCAATATTATCCCCATGGTATCCTGCATTATATGGCCGCATGTCTGCGGGTATTGATCTTCCGTTCCATGCCACCAGGATAACCCCGTTATCATTTACCAGTTGATCAATGCCATCCACAGCCAATTCGTGGCTTCCCTGGTTGCCATGGAAATAATAAATAACGGGGTATCTTTTTTGAGACCGGCCATAATCCGCCGGTAAAAAAATCCGGTAAGGTTTATTCGAATTAAATACAGTACTAAAATGAACCGTGTCTGCCTGGGCGGAAATGGTGCCATTAATTCCTGTTGTAATTAGTATAAGAAAAATGATAATTTTACTTTTGCAAAAGGGCTTCTTCTTCATGGGAGAAAGTTGACGTACCTGGGGGATGATACTATCTGGAAACAATCGTATATTTTCCCTGTATCCCCGCCTGGGATAGAAAAATATATGTTTTGCAAGTTAATAATAAATTAATTATTTTCGGTATGCAGTTTACCGGGAGATTTTGGAAAGGTTATGAAAATAGTATTTTAAAGCCAGGAAGGATTTGAAATGTAGTTTTTATTTAACTGCTTTTTGTAAATGGCACTTTGAATTAAGCTAAAACGGTATTTGCATGCAGGCACTACGAATGAAAAGAATATTGATCGTATTATCCATCCTGGTAGTGGTAATATTCTTCTTTGCGTTTGTCATCAGCCCTAAATATGTTGATTTCACAACCCAGGTAAAGCCAATCATCAATAAAAACTGTATCACCTGCCATGGCGGCGTAAGGCAAAAGGGCGGATTCAGTTTATTGTTTCGGGATGAAGCAATGGCAAAAACAAAATCAGGAAAGTATGCAATCATTCCGGGCGATCCCGGGCGCAGTGAGATGATCAGGCGCATCACGCTCAGCAATCCTGAAGACCGCATGCCTTATGAACATGATCCCCTCAGCGAAGAAGATATTGACCTGTTGCGCCGCTGGATAAAGGAAGGCGCTCCCTGGGGCAATCATTGGGCTTATGTACCAGTGGATGTTGTGCCTGTTCCCACACCCAGCGCTTTATTCGGATTGATCGCGCTGAAAAGTGATTGGGCAAGAAACCCGGTAGATAATTTCATAGAGCAAAAATTAAAGGAACAGGATTTAAAACCTTCGCCCCGGGCCGATAAACAAATATTGCTTCGCAGGGCGAGCCTGGATATTATTGGCATACCTGCTCCCGGAAATCTTGCAGGAAAATTTCTGAATGACAGCAGTGATCATGCTTACATTGAACTGGTTGATTCATTACTCGCTTCGCCACACTATGGGGAAAAGTGGGCGGCCTTGTGGCTGGACCTGGCAAGATATGCTGATACCAAGGGATATGAAGCGGACCTGGGCAGGAATATCTGGCGATACCGTGACTGGCTGATACATGCTTTCAATGAAGACAAACCCTATGACCGGTTTTTAGCAGAACAAATAGCCGGTGACTTAATGCCCGATGCGACCGACGAGCAATACATCGCCACCGCATTTCACCGCAACACCATGACGAATGATGAAGGCGGCACTGATAACGAAGAGTTCAGAACGTCGGCGGTGATGGATAGAGTAAGCACCACCTGGAATGCCGTGATGGGTACAACATTTGGTTGCGTACAATGCCATAGCCACCCTTACGATCCGTTCCGGCATGAAGATTATTATAAGTTTATGGCTTTCTTCAATGACACCCGTGACGAAGACACTCAAGCTGACTACCCGGTGCTGCGTCATTTTAATGATACCCTGCAAAAGGAGATATCAACTGTAGTGAATTGGTTAAAGGAAAATGCATCCATACAAAAAGCTAAAGAGGCCCAAACATTTCTGAAAACATGGCAACCCTCCTATAATTCCTTAGTATGTGACAGTTTTACCAACAGTGAAATAGCCAGTTCCTGGTGGGTTTCTTTTCGCAACGGGGCAATATGCCGTTTGAAAAATGTTGATCTCGATAACAGGGATCATCTCATATTTCGTTACAATGGAATGGCAAACGGGGGTGTTTGGAAGATTCATATTGATGATGCCAACGGGGAAATTATTGCGACCATACCACTTTCTAAAACAAAAAATAATGACTGGCAAATTGCTGAAGCAGATTTAAAGCAGATAAGCGGTACACATCATCTTTATTTCACTTATTCAAATACAAACCTGAAAAAACCGACAGAGGCAGGTGCCTTGCTCGACTGGTTGCATTTTACCCAACAGTTTCCGGGGAAAGGGAAGGCTGGTTATACTGCCATCAAAAATGAATTCTGGAAATTACTGACGGCAGATGTGCCTGCAACGCTGGTAACAATGGATAACCCAGCCGATATGCACCGGGTAACTAATGTGTTTGAGCGGGGCAATTGGCTTGTAAAAGGCGACAAAGCAGAACCCGATGTTCCTAAATCATTGAATCCTTTCCCTGCAAAAGCGCCACGCAACCGGTTGGGTTTGGCAATGTGGCTGACGTCTAAACAAAATCCACTAACGGCAAGAACAATGGTAAACCGCGTATGGGAGCAATTCTTTGGAACGGGACTTGCTGAAACGCTGGAGGACTTAGGCTCACAGGGTGTTCCGCCAACGCATCCTGAATTGCTCAATTGGCTGAGTTACCAGTTTATGAATGAAGATAACTGGAGCCTGAAAAAATTGATACGCACTATTGTATTGAGCGCCACCTATCAGCAGAATTCCCAGGTTGCACCGGAACTATTGCAAAAAGATGTGTACAATAAATTTTATGCGCGCGGTGCAAGGGTGAGATTATCATCGGAACAGATACGAGACCAGGCTTTATGCATCAGCGGATTAATGAGTGATAAAATGTATGGCCCGAGTGTGTATCCATGGCAGCCCAAAGGAATCTGGCTGTCACCCTGGAACGGTTCCCTATGGCAGCAAAGCCCAGGTGAAGATCAATACCGGCGCGCATTGTACACGTACTGGAAACGTTCAGCACCGTATCCATCCATGATCAGCTTTGACGGTGTGACCCGTGAAGTGTGCACGGCCCGACGCATCCGTACCAACACTCCGTTGCAGGCGCTTACTACCCTGAATGATTCTACCTACGTTGATATGGCGAGGCATTTTGCGATCCGCATGCAAAAAGAGGCGGGCATTGGAGTGAAGCAGCAGGTCAAAACCGGCTTTAACCTGGCGACCGGGCATGCCATTGATAATAAAAGTTTGGAGGCATTGGTTAAGTTGTATGCCACAGCATTCAGCCAATTTAAAAATGATCCGGATAAAACATATAGGATGATTGGAGAAAAGGGGGTTCATACGAATGCTGAAACAGCAGCATTGACTGTTGTAGCAAATGCTATTTTGAACCTGGATGAAGTGCTTACTAAAAACTAAGTATGGCCATATAATTCCAGGAACCCCTATTTACAAAAACGAGTGTTAGAAACTGATCATGGCAGTGTGTTTCTTTGTGATACAGCGGTCATTCATTACAACACTTAAATGGAAATATTATCTAACACGGCGGCTGACTATATTCCGTCCTGAACAGGATGGGACATAAGTGAGGTATCTTAAATTTCAAGAGCTAAGGAGTCGGGGTTTCACGGAGACAGCTTAATGATTGAAGTGTATGCTGTGAAAACCCCGCCGGGACATGAGGGGGTGTCTTAAATTTCAAGAGCTTAAGACGTCGGGGTTTCACGGGTTTAAAAGAATTAGTTACAAAATTAAACTGTCAATATCCACGTAGGATTCGACAATTCAGATAATAGGAATAAACATGCATTTTTATAAATCAATGAAGGCAAGGTCTATGTTAATTTTATTTTGTTGCGCTTTGCTTACGCGTACAAACCTGAGTGGACAGCATTTTACAACGGTAAAATCGGATGATGGTGTTGAAATATCGGAGAATGGGAAAAAGGTTTTATTCTACCAGCATCGTCCTAAGTCAATGGATGGAAAATATGAGCGAGCAGGTTATGTGCATCCGCTGTATAGTTTAAGTGAGAAAATATTAACCGAAGATTTTCCCGAAGATCACCCTTATCACCGGGGGATTTTTTGGGCATGGCATCAAATCATGCTGAAGGATAAGCAAATTGCGGATGGATGGACCTGTGAAAATATATCGTGGGAACCGGTAAAACTGAAAATAAGGAAGAAGGAAGAATTTTTAGTCCTTCAAACGGACATGTTATGGAAAACCGGGTCGGAGGACAATAAATCTACAGCCATTTTAAAAGAGCATTCAGAGATTATGGTGCATCAGTCAACAGGGCGATACCGCGCGATAGATTTTGACATTCGCCTGGTCGCATTGGTTGACAGTTTAAAACTTGGCGGTTCAGATGATGCAAAAGGTTACGGGGGATTTTGTTTGCGGTTAAAACTTCCTGCTGATATATCTTTTGTTTCAGGCAATACAGCAATCATTCCAACGGAAACGGCTGTTACGGCCGGACCATGGATGAAGTTCAGCGGATCATTTGATAATGAATCCTCCTTAAAAACAAGCGTAGTTGTTTTTTGTAACCCTTCCAATCCGGGTTCTCAACAACAATGGATCTTGCGTAAACAAGCAAGCATGCAGAATATTCCTTACCCAGGAAGAACGGCTATAGATTTGACAAAAAAGAGATGGAGGCTGAGATACCGGCTCATTATTTATAACGATGATATTAATAATGAAGAACTGGAAAAATTATTTCAACAATATATCCATACATTATAAGTCATGTTCAGATTACTAAACTTACCTCGATTCTATTGTTTGCTTCCTCTTGTTTTGGCAACCCCTTCTTTTGCCCAGTATAGTGTCACTAAACACAGGCTGCCGACAGGAAGTGAGGTGGCTGTAAGCGCCCCGGGGAGTTATTCAAAACCGGGGACAACCTATGTGCTGGTAAAGGATATAACAAGTGATGCGAGTACTATTTTTCTTGGAAAAGATGTGACGCTTGATTTGAACGGTTATAAAATAAGATATGCAGATGGAAATTATAAGCACATTTTTAATTCGGGATTTGAAGAGGGAACAAAGGGCTGGGATCTTTCAAAAGCTCCGGGTGCAAAACTGGTCAATTCAAAAGATGTGCATGTGTTTATTGGTAAGAAGATACTTAGTTTGAAAGCAGGTGATGAAATCACTTCAACCTATGCATATCTTCCAATTCCCAATCGTTCCTGGTTTGCTATTTGTGGCGTAACAGGCAGTGATTACAGGGCAATGGGTGGTGACTTAAATAACCAGATGAAAGTGAGTGTGTATGTAGAGGATGAACATGGAGGTGAAGTGCGTTGCGTAACAAAATATGGCGACACTACGCAGGTGAGTTGCCCGGTAGAAAGGAAGGCTCCGCGGCTGGGAGGTGGATTTGTGTATGCACATCTCAATCATTTGCCTGCAGGAAAATACCGGGTACGCATAAAGGCAGATACGGATTGTTTGGTGGATGAGATTGATATTCGCCCTGTAATGGATGTGGGTATCGGCATTGTGGAGAATACCAATCCGCTGGCACATTACGATCATATGTTCAAGGAATTATATCCTCCCGTTGTTCCTTCTTTTTTTGACTATACTGAAGATGTCGTTACCGGAAAACCCCTGCCATCTATACCAGAGGTAGCAGGGCGGGGGAGCGTCGTCATCAAAAATGGCCTTATTGAAAGCGGATCTTCGGGTGTACTATCATGGGGGATACAATCAACAGCAAAAAACGTAAAGATAATTTTAGACAATGTAAAAATAAAAATATCCGGCATTAACTGTGTGGCAGCCGACCTGCCCCAGGCAAGCATTACCCGCTGCAGGTTTGAAGTGGAGAACCCTTTTCTTATTAACCGCCATTATCCAAACTTTTATGCGGTAGATTTAGGCGGAGACGCATCTTCAGAGGTTTCATATTCTGAATTCTATGGCGGCCAGGGATGCCTGGTATTTAAGGGTAAAAATTCCAGTATACATAATAATTATTTTGTAAACCGGCAAATGGTTACCAACCACTACAGTATCATGGCCATGGGAGACAGTTCAAAGATCTTTGAAAACAGGATTGAGCCGGAAACGGGTTCGGGTATAGAAATTTATGTGCACCGTGGGATTGAAATATTCAATAATATTTTCAGGATAAAAACCTCCCCACCGACCTGTGAATATGGTCACGAAGAATATAGTACCGCGGCGGTGAGAATGGCAGATTACCAGGCAAAACCCGGTTCTCCCAATGGCTGTTATGGCAATAAGGTTTACAATAATAAAATTTTCATAAGGGCGAATGATTATCCGGATGATAAACGATACACCCCGATGTGTTGGGCTATTTATTACAGTGCGAGTGCCGGGGACAATGATGTATTCGGGAATGACATCAAGATAGAAAAGCCGGTACTTTCTTCCAAAGCCATAACAGCCGCATTCTATATTTGCGGGGGGACAAAAGGATTTGGGGGCAGATTTTACAATAATAAGATTACTACCAATGTGCCGGCTGCGTGGATTGCTTCTTTCTATGGGGGAACTGCCAACACTAAAATATACAACAACATAATAATCAAATCTCCAACTGCCAATGCGGAATTTAAGCCTTTCAGAATGGGATCAAAGGAGAGTGAAGAGTGCGTTGCAAAAAATATAGAGTTCAGATCCAATGATATCCGGGGTGCAAAATTCGATATAGAGGCTACGGACCAGGACCACAGCTATTCAGTTTACTGGACATTAAATGTAAAAGTTATTGATGGAAAAAGAAGGCCTGTTAAAAATGCTGAAGTAATAATTCATGATAAAAGCAATGCTGTTGTGCTGCAAACAAAAACGGATGAGAACGGCAAACTGTTGAAGGAATTGCCTGAGTATGCAGTGAATGGGAAAGAAAAAAATTATTCATCCCCTTATACTATTTCAGTTGCCGGTTTTGAAAAGAAAGTGGAACTGAAAAAAAATATGGAGATTACCTGTATTGTAAAATAAAATTGAAAAAAATGAAGCAGATCAAACTATTGACACTGTTGCTTTCCATGGGATGGATGTGTTGCTTTTATACGGCGCAGGCACAACAAAAAGAGCGAAACCTCTTAAGCCGGTTTTCGAAGGAAGATATTGCAAAGGCATTAATTCCTTTATCACAATGGCATCCTTTTCCACGAACAGCAAAGGAATGGCGGGATATTTTGCCTGATACGATTCGTGAAGAAATAATAAGACAGGCAGAACAATTGGTAACCATGCCATTTCAACCGCTGCCTGCAACCCTGATGCTGGAATACAAACGAATGGGCAACCGCTCAAATTATGAGGCGGTATCATTTCACAAGCGTGAGCAGTTGTTTACATTAGCGCTTGCAGAGTCGATCGAAAAAAAGGGCCGCTTTTCCAATGCCATTGCTGATGGCGTATGGTCGATATGTGAAGAAAGTTTTTGGGGAGTGCCCGCCCATATCGGTTTACAGAAAGCCGGTGTTGGCCTTGCAGATGTGGAAGACCCCTATGTTGACCTGTTTGCCGCTGAAACGGCTGCTGCGCTTGCAATGACAGATTATCTTGCGGGAGATGAATTAGATTCCGTTTCTCCGCTTTTGCGCAAGCGTATTTATTACGAAGCAAACAGGAGGATGCTTAATTCATTAGAAAAGGAAAGCGACCGCTATTGGTATTTTAAAGAACATACGAATAACTGGAACCCCTGGATAACGAGCAACTGGATGATAACTTTATTATTGCTGGAAAAAAATGAGCAGCGCCGTGCATCGGAATTATATCATGCTATGAAGCTGACAGATATCTACCTGAATGAACTAGGGGAGGACGGTGCAATTGATGAAGGTCCGAGTTATTGGTTTGATGCGGTGGGGAGATTTTTCGTGGGGCTTAATGTGATTGAAAGTGCCACAGCCGGCCGGATCAGCTTGTTTAAGGAAACCCTTACCAGGCTGCTTGCCTCCTATATTTACAAAACCCATATTGGCGGTAATTATTTTGTTTCTATTGCCGATGCCTATCCTGTGCTCCAACCTGATGGTTTAATGATGTATCGTTTTGGGAAAGCTGTAAAAGACACGAACATGCAAAACTTCGGTGCATACTTTTATCACAAAGGAGGAGATTTCAACAGGGAAGAATTTACAATGGCCGACAGGCTCTGGAATTTTACAGTGATGAAAGAATGCGACAAAGAAAAGGGGAGTGAGCCATTACTGAAAGATGTGTGGTTAAAGAGTATTGAGATGATGGTGTCCAGGACTGATAATGGATTATTTGTTGCCAGTCATGGAGGGCACAATGCAGAAAGCCATAATCACAATGATGTGGGAGATGTGGTGTTATTTGTGGACGGGGAACCGGTCATTATTGACGTAGGCTCCGGAACCTATACCTCCAAAACATTTTCAAAGGACAGGTATACGTTGTGGTATAACACTTCTGCCTATCACAATCTGCCATTGATCAATGGTTTTCAGCAGCGGGAGGGAAGGCCTTTTAAAGCTAATAATGTCATTTACAACGCTGCTGCTTCCAAAACTGAATTGAGCATGGATATTGCCTCAGCTTACCCGGCGGAGGCAGGCATTAAGCAATGGATACGTACAATCAGTGTTGAAAAGAAACTGAACAGGCTGGTTGTAAAAGATAGTTATGCGGCGGATAGCCCGCTTAAACAACTGACCCAAACTTTTATGACCATTTGCCCTACAGACATACAACAGCCGGGAAAAATATTTTTTGATGTGGCGGGAAAAAAAGTGCTGATGGAATACGATGCAGGAAAATGGGAAGTAAAAAAGGAAGAGGCATTAACCCATGCACCTGATGAAAAAAGATTAGAAGAAAACTGGGGCCACCATGCTATATGGCGTTTGTTGTTTACAGGTAAGAATCTTTCTTCAAAAGGAGGTTTTACTTATACATTCAGGAAGATGTAAAATAAATGACAGAAGCGTTATTTAATTTCCCCTGGTATGGGAAAATGCAGTTTCATTTTGTAACCTTACTAATAAGCTTTTAACAAAATATATATGATCAGCCAGAAAGGGAAAACAGCGTATGTTTATTGGTGTCTGATTGTTATGAGTGTTATGTATTATGCAAATTCTTATTCACAGAATGTAAATACACTTGTTGATGCTCATGACACTCAAATACAATATGAGGGGAGAACTGGTTTCAACAATCCTGGCATTGCAGAATTATACTGGCCGGGGTCTTCTATTAGGGTTCGGTTTAAAGGCACGGGTATCAGTGCAATATTAAGAGATCAGCGTGGCGATAATTATTATAATGTAATTATTGACGATGACAGCATTCATGTACTGAAACCAGGCACAGCCCAAAAAACATATATGCTTGCGGATCAGTTGCCGGGAGGGGAGCATACGGTTGAATTATTCAGGAGATCAGGATTGAATGGAGTGACCTGGTTTTACGGATTTCAATTACCGGAAGGTACCAAAATTATTGCCCCGCCACGGCCGGGAAAAAGAATGATTGAATTTTATGGCAATTCAATTACCGTTGGTTCCGGTATTAATGAAGAGGGTGACCGCAATGGGTCAGAGAATAATTATCTTGGTTATGCTGCCATTACCGCCAGGCATTTTGGTGCCAGGTACTCCTGTATCGCCAGGAGTGGAATTGGTTTGATGGTGAGTTGGTTTAGTATGATTATGCCTGAATTATACAGCAGGCTGAATCCATACGATTCAAATAGTGTATGGGATTTCTCTAAGGCAATGCCGGGTATCGTGGTCATCAACCTTTTTCAAAATGATTATTCAATAGTAAATATGCCGGACAGACCTGAGTTTAAACGCAGGTTTGGAAGGATCCCGCCGACGGAAGAATTTATAGTGGGGTCGTACCGTAAATTTGTGCAACGCATCAGGAGCCATTATCCGGCGGCGCATATTATTTGTGTGCTGGGCAATATGGATGCGGGAATACCGGGTTCACCCTGGCCTGGTTATATTGAAAAAGCGGTTGAATCCCTGGGGGACAAAAATGTATATACTCATTTTTTCCCTTACAAAAATACACCCGATCATCCTAATGTGGCGGAGCAAAGGCAAATGGCCGAAAGCCTGATCCGGTTTATTGAGGAACATATAAAATGGTAAAAGCAACCCTATATTAAACTTAATGCCGGGCCAAGGAGTTTGTCTTCAACTTTGGAGTATAAATAACGAACTTAATATTTACCTGCTTTCCGTTTTCCATGCCATTGTGTGCAAAGATCTGCAGCAGTTTAAATCTAGTGCTGTGTTAACAATAATATGGCGTATAATTTTTTTATTACACGAATTATGAAACACGAATTACACGAATTATGAAACACGAATTACACGAATTATACTAATTTAGATCATTTCGCACTTAACATTACACTAGTATTGATTCGTGGAGACACGAACCAAGGTGGAAACAGTTTTTATATATTTGTGTGATTGTTGAGTAAAAAAGAAATGCCTGTAAGGTTTATTTTAATAGGTTGACACATGAAAATAAATTTCAAAACCTTATAACCATGAAGAAAGGAATAATTCTTATTACCTTACCTGTCATGCTGTTTCCTGGTTGTTCCAACAATGAGAAATCACCGGGTGCAAAAGAAAATATAACGCAAAAAGACGCTGTTATGGTGGTAAAAAAGAAAACGATCGTTTTTTTCGGTAACAGCATTACCGCCGGATATGGCCTGAGTCCTTCACAGGCTTTCCCGGCGATCATCCAAAACAAGATTGATTCTTCAGGCATTTCATACAAGGTGATCAATGCAGGGGTAAGCGGTGAAACTTCGTCCGGTGGCAATACCCGTATCGACTGGATATTACGTGAGCCCATTGATGTATTTGTACTCGAACTAGGTGCGAATGACGGATTACGGGGCTTACCACTTTCAGAAACCAGGAAAAGCCTGCAATCCATTATTGATAAAGTGAAATCAAAATACAGTGATGCAAAACTTGTTTTGGCCGGCATGCAAATACCTCCCAATATGGGGCAAAGATATACGACTGAATTCCGGAATATTTACCAGGAACTGGCGAAGGCAAATGGAATGATCCTTATTCCATTTTTACTGGAAGGAGTGGGCGGCGAAGTAAAACTGAACCAGCAGGATGGCATACATCCAACAGCAGAAGGCCATCGGATAGTGGCTGACAATTTGTGGCTCGAATTAAAAAAGATATTGTAAACACAGCGGTGTAATGGCTTTAAAACACCAACACTCAGACCTCTTCCCTTAAAATTTCCAACGGTGGCCTTCGTACGACTGTGCGGCTATTAATTATCCCGATTAGTACTGTAAGCATGCATATAGCGATAAGAACTGCAAACATGGACAGCCACTGCGGGGTAAAGGCTGTTTTAAATACGAAGGTTGCTAACAAACTACTAATTCCCAAAGACAAAATAATTCCTGTTGTTGCAGCAAGAGCACCCAGAAAAAAAAATTCCAGCGCTGTGATATAATAGATTTGTTTACGACTGGCACCCAGCGTTCGCAATATTACACTTTCCCGGATGCGCTGGTACTTGCTGATCAGTACGGAAGCGATCAATACAACAAGCCCGGTAACCATACTAAAGCCAGCCATAAAGCGAATAACAAAACCAATCTTTTCCATTAAATTATTCAATACACTCAGCACTAAACTCAAATCAATAATTGAAACGTTTGGAAATTGCCGCACTACTAATTGCTGAAACCTGGCTGATGCTTCCTTATCATCAATCCGGGTAAGCAATACATGAAACTGTGGAGCATCCTCCAGAACGCCTATGGGGAAAACCACTAAAAAATTTGTCTCAATCCGGTTGAAATCGACGGCGCGAAAACTGCCAACAATCGTGGGTATAATAACTCCCTGTACATTAAAGGTCATAGTATCCCCAATATCGATGTCGTTGCGTTTTGCAAATGGTTCTTCCAACGATATAAATACGGTGTGTGAAGGACCAGCTACCCTGCCTGTCCACTTACCTTTTGTAATTTTTTCTGAAGCCGTGAGTGTATCGCGAAAGGTTACCCTGTACTCCCGGCTAAACACCCATTTCCGAATATTAAGGGTGCTGTCTTTTTGTAAAGTTTCAGCAGTGATATTATTTACCTGTTCCAGGCGCATATTCACAATCGGCACCATTCCATGGACCGGTAAACCTTGTTGTTTTGCAAGCGCTAACAGTTTATCTTTTTGTGCAGGCTGAATATCAAATAAAACGGTATTGGAGGTATTGCCGCTGGCAGATAGATTTACACGGTTGAGTAAAATAGACCGGATGGAAAATATTGTACAGATAAAGGCAGTACCTAAACCTATCGCTACAATTAGTATAGTTGTTTGGTTATTTGGCCGGAATAAATTTGCCAATCCCTGCCGCCACAAATAACTCCATGACCAGGGAAAGAAACGCCTCACAGCCCACATCAGCAGTGCGGAAATGGCTGCTAATATTACGAAAGCTATTATCAGGCCAAGGGAAAAGAATACTGCTTGTTGCCAACTATTTAACTGACCATAGCTAAAACCGAAAATAAACAATAAGATGGCCGCATATACCAGCCATTTAACCGGATCTTTAAACATGCGCCGGGGTTGAAATGCCAGGCGAAGTGTATTCAGGGGCGAAATATTCCGTATGGTTATCAATGGCAGTAAGGCGAAAAGAAAAGAGATCACGACGCCTAATAGTATACCTTGCCCAATTGCTTTCCAGGAGAGACCTGTAGTGATTGCAACCGGTAGAAAATCTTTTAAAACCAGGGGTAATAATTGTTGTAGTATGGTTCCCGCAATTGCACCAATCACTGAACCAACCAAGCCTATCAAAACAATCTGTAACAGGTAGATCAAAAATGCCTGTGAACTTTTTGCTCCAAGACAACGCAGGATCGCTATTGCACTTATTTTTTCCCGGACATACACATGGATAGCACTTGCCACCCCAATGCAACCAAGCAACAATGCAATAAAACTGATCAGTGCCAGGAACTCTGTAAGGTCTTCCAATGATCTGCTTGTATCTTCTTTCTGACTTTCGACCGTATCATAATTCAGGCCTTCTGCTTCCAGTTGAGGCCCGATTTTTTTTATAAGGTCATCCATATTTTGGGGCCGCTCAAACCTGAAATAAAACGTATAATTAATCCGGCTTCCTTTTTGAGAAAGTCCCGTTTGTTCAAGATATTGAAGCGGGATATAGACAATCGGGGCTAAAGTTGATGACAAACCTGTTTGGCCCGGCGCACTTATGAGTCTACCGGCTATTACAAAAGCTGAATTGCCCACCTTTACCGAGTCGCCCACTTCCGCATCATACTGTAACATCAGCGTTTGATCTACCAACGCCTGCTGACCTTTTCGAAACAACCGCCCGGCGTTTGCAGGTATTGTTTCCAGGTTTCCGTAATAAGGGAATTCACCACTCAATGCCCGTACCTGCACTAAACGGGTTCCGGAATCTTTTTTAAAATAGATCATAGATGTAAAGCTGTGTTCCTCTGATCTGCTTCCACCAAGCGAATCGGCCAGTTTTCTTATACCAGCACTAACCTGCTTATTGCTGCTGATCTCCAGATCGGCACCAAGCAAGGCGGCAGCTTCTTTATCTAATGCCTGTCGCATGTTATCACCCAACGAATAAATAGCTACCATTGCTGCAATACCCAATATTATGGACGATACAAACAATATCAACCGGGAACGGTTTCTCCTGCTGTCCCGCCAGGCCATTTTCAGCAGCCAGGGGAAATTTAAACTTCTCGGGTCATTCATATTTTAATCTCTTTAGTTCCTTCATCCGAAATAATTTTGCCGCCTTTCAATTTTATTATACGCCCGGTTTTGTTTGCCAGTTCAAAATCATGTGTAACTAAAATCAACGTAGTGCCAGCCTCGTTATTCAGGTTAAACATCAGTTCGATAATATTTCCACTTGTTTCAGCATCCAGGTTTCCCGTAGGTTCATCTGCAAATAAGATCTGTGGCCTTGTGGAAAAGGCGCGGGCCATTGATACTCTTTGCTGTTCACCTCCGCTCAACTGTGCCGGATAATGATGTCCACGATCTGCAAGGCCAACTTTTTGCAGCAGATCCATTGCGCCTGGTTTGATATTTTTTTTACCACGCAATTCCAAAGGCACCATTACATTTTCAAGTGCGGTAAGCGTTGGAAGCAATTGGAAGTTTTGAAATATAAAACCCACATGGTGGTTGCGTACCTGTGCCCGTTGGTCTTCATCCAAATCATCCAGTTTTATACCATTTAACTCCACGCTGCCTGAACTTGAGCGGTCTAATCCTGCAGCAAGCCCCAGCAGCGTAGTCTTGCCGCTTCCTGAAGGGCCAACTATTGACAAGGTAGCACCCACCTCCACGGAGAAATTTATATCCTCCAAAACCGTTAAACTCCGGCCAGCGCTCAGGTAAGTTTTACTTACATGCTGTATATCCAGTATGATTTGCATTGAGTATTATTTTTTATTCTTGCCTGCCTTTTTTTCAGAGACAATAAATTGTTCCTGCCAGTCTTCTCTTATTGGAAGATAACTTAAAGTTATTGGATCACTAGTGTCCGGTAAAAATATATAAAAGTTCTTTGAAGTCATTGACAGATAG
>JBDTWP010000045.1:0-27593 GCA_040006615.1 Ferruginibacter sp. | reverse complement strand
ATCATATTACGATAGCCGCCGGTACACCATTTTCTCCCCTGATCGCAAATGGTGTTACTGGTAATTGTAAAACCATGAAAGTATATACCGGGGCGACTGTTACAGTGGCAACAGGTGGCAAATTAAAGGTGAATCAATAGAAAGTAATTGATTCCCGTTTTTGACTTTGCAGAGACGCGATGTATCGCGTCTCTACGACCAACCGAAATCGGAAAAATTGCATGCCGGGAGGAGAAATAAGAACTCATTTATGAAGAGATTTTCCGGTAGGGAATTTAATTTGGATTTTTTGGGTGGATTCAAAATTGTCGCTCCTGATTTCGGTAGGTGGGGGCACCGACCGAGGCTGGGCCGTGGTTTGTGTCCTCATAAACCATCTGTTGTCGCGACAATTTGGAATGCACCCGATTTTTTTTTGTCTATTTGAAAAACAATTGTTATTTTCACTTACCCTTACGACCAATTCTACCTTTACATCCGGTGCTAAACCTATTGCTTTCCATTATTTTTATTAAACACATACGGGCATGTTTTTTGCTGTAATATTATTATATTGATTTGATATTCCCGCGCAAATGTTTTTCCTGTATTGGGTTCTGATTTTCCAATTATCTCCTTAAAAAACCGCTGGTTCTTTTTTTTCGTATTATCATGTATTGATGGCATGACGCAAGAATGTTTTTATAGAAACAGAGAGCCAATCAGACATATTTTATATTTTATTCAGCATTTAAAAAAAGAGATACTATTATCGTTTTACCGTCACCTTAAAAAATTAAAGCATGGAAAATTTTTATACCTCATACACCAAACTAATAGAGAATAAGACTTACTATTTTGTAAAAAAATTCATGGTATTCCCGGAATTTAAGAATGTGGCACCCGTTTTGGAAAGTTATGGAATGCATACGGATTTTAATAAGGCATGCAGTATTGCATTGATACATGATCCCAAAATAAGAGAGCAACTTTTAAATGAAGCAGAAGGAAACGTTCAGCAGGCAAAAGTGATCGATTTAAATACTGCAAATTTTTCCGGAAAATCAGCGACCAGCTAATTCTAAATGATATTACCGGTATGCTTAACCAGCATCCGGGTCTTTGCTTGTTTGCCCACGGCCAGCAGAAAAAACTTGCAGGTAATCGTTTAACCTGTAATAATCAGCCTAACCAAATCCTTTTTTGTATTAAGAATATTGCGATTGACCAAATTGGCTTTATTCAGTCTCATCTATAAACCTGTTTCAGCCGGTTTTATATCAACGATTCCTACAATACTAAACTTGATTTTAATCCGCTTTATCCCCTATTTACCATTTATAGCAAACCCCTTGCAGACCTCATCACTGACAATGACGGAAAAAAGTACACCAAACCCTTCCAGATTTTGCTCATCCAAAAAAACTGATCAACCCTTATAGGGGAGGATGAGTAGAAAACAGGCGAACTTCCAACTGGACTGTTCCTTAAACTAAAAATGATTGTTATTTAATAAAAGAATTAAAGATACATTCCTGTATATTTATCTTTCAAATTCTATATCTGTTGTTAAATTGAAATCATCCATGTTTGGTTGATCTGATATTATTATTCATTTACATTATTACTCAGCCAAAACTTAAGTTTTTGATATGGAAATAAGGACTTTTCAGATTGTAGTTGTACTGCTTTTCTTTTTTCAATATCTGTCAGTTGCCCAGGAAAAATTTGATTATTATTTAAGCGCGCATGGAAATGATTCAAATCCCGGAACTTCTAAACTTTTAGCCAAAAAGACTATTAATGGCATTGCGCCCATTCTTAAAAACTTTTTTATTGAAAACGGAAGCGTAAAGGTAGGGCTAAGAAGCGGAGATATTTGGGAAGAGAATCTGGTAACCTCCTATCCAATACAACTTAATACATATTCAGATAATTCCAATAAGGGCGAATTCGCGATTATGAATGGTTCAAAAGAATTCAGCACGGGTTGGGTAAGGGAAACAGGTATAGGAAACACATATAAACAAGCAATTCCATATACTGGTTTTACCGGGTACGGTATAAATGGCATTGGCAGCTATAGTTATATTTATATATTGGAGATTGATAAAGAACTTGAAAAAACTGCGCCCTTTACAGCAAGGAAATTATTGAAATTCCAGCCTGCTTTAACAATTGTTGAAAATACTGCCGGTTCTTTTTATTCACCCGTTAATACAAATGAAAACCCTAAACAGGTTTACATTCATACGAGCGATGGAAGCTCGCCCAATGCAAATTTGAAATACCGGTATGAAGTAACAGTCAGGGATTGGGCAGTTAATGGTACTTATCAACAGGATAACAGGTTTGAAAATCTGTGGGTAAGGGGATTTGGCGCAGGCAATGGAATGCTACCCGGCGGGGCTAATTCGTACTATAACAAAATAATATTTGGCCCGGGGGCAGCTATACATCACCTCGTTCTCCGCAGCGGAACGATTAACAATTCTCTCTTTTTACCAGGGCCAAAAAATACAAATGCCTTTGCCGTAGTTTTTTATGATGTGGAGGGCCTGGGAAGACATTGTACGATTAAGAATTCCATGTTTTTGGATATCGGGTCGCCGGTATATGCCCATACAAGTTTAGGAACGAATTATGGTGCTGTTGAAATGGATAATGTGCTCGGCTTTGCAGATAGTACCGAAACCAGTGGATTCATTTATACTTTCAATAATGATTCTGTAATACTAAATAAGGTATACACCGACGGTTATACAACAGGCTACAACTATGGAAATGCAAAATATGCGGCAATTAGTAATTCCTGGTTTAAAGATGTAACTTTTGGAATTGCCTATAGCGCAAAAAATCCCGTTCTTTCATCAGTTGATAATGTCTTTATTAAAACCAGGGGAACCACTTATACATCCGGCATTATCATGCAAGGCAATACATCCCTGACATTTACCAATTCGATCATACATATAGTTAATACCAGTAAGAATACCAATGGAGCAAGGGCAGGGTCTTTTGTATCCGGGGCCGGAGCCACTACCAATAAAATTGTTGCATCGGGAAATATATTCATTTGTGATATTGCCCCATCCAAATATTTAACCGCTGCTGTCACCAATACTAATAATGGAAAAGCTACTTCAAAAGATCGCTGGAATAATAACGTGTATATTCTATTAAGGGGCAACAACATTTTATGGACCGCGACCAATTCACTTACAAACGGAGGAAGTACAAATATTCAAAATTTTGATGAATGGAAAAGACAATCAGGCCAGGATCAGCAAAGTTTGTTTTTCGATCTGAGATATGACCGCAGGGGTTTAAAAGCGATTTTTACAGATCCCGAAAACGGTAATTATGATTTAGCCAATACTGCAGAAGGCAATCAAATAGCAGCTTTGAGGGCGGGGATGATATCGCCCATAACGTGTTTTTTGCAAAAACCCACTTACGAAGAGGCCGCCAGTCTTATCAGGAATAACAAAGTTCTGGGCGTTAATACCTGTAGAAATCCCTGCAGTCAAAATAAGATCAGGGTAAACGCCACATTTGGCATTGCTGAAATAAACAAACGGCAAATCAGGTTGCATTGGAACATTTCGGAACAGGAAAATATAGACCATTATGAAATACAGAGATCAACAGGAAATTTAATTTTTACAAGAATTAGTTCCATTCCGGTTTCAACAGATTCATTGTATTCGTTTATTGATGACATACAATCCGGCATAACTTATCGATATCGTTTAATGATAGCACCGAAAGCTGGTGGCAAATGTTATTCGGATACCCGCACTTTAATAATTAATGACAACAAAACTTTCACTATTTATCCAAATCCTTCCCGCGGCAAAATCTGGATTTCAATGAATGGGTATCTGGGCCGTACAAATTTTGTCATTTCAAATTCCGTTGGCCAAACCATCCTGGCAAAAGAATTCCTTAGCCTGTACAGGGCACAGGAATTGGATCTCTCAAATCAGCCAGGGGGCGTCTATTTACTAAAAGTAATAACCGGCAATGGTATTGCTGTCCAAAAATTCTCGCTGGAGTAAACCGGTTAATTCAATAATCCGGTCGTCTGCTGACGTGGCAATAATTACAATATAGACAAACCTTCCGGATTTTACAATTCAGTCATCAGAAAAATAAACATTAACGGATAATCCCATCCGCTTTAAATTATGTTTTCTTTTAAAATTAACCGCCAAAATAAAAAAGGGCCAGGATAAAAATCCAGCCCCGTTTTAAAATCCAATATCCTATGAAAAACCTATACAAACATAATTGATTACATTGGTTCAAAAAATACCCTAAAGTGGGTATTTTTATCCAATATCTTTAAAGCCATCTAAAAATGATGGCTGCATTTATTTCATCTATTTTATCTGCTTTTGATTGTTCCTTCCAATGCAGCCTGTCTTAGCTAGTATGTTTCTTGATTATTCGCGCATTCTGGGCAAAAAAAACTCTGCAACGACACTGTCCGGGAACCGGTTATCAACAGCCATTTTTACTCCTCTTAACTACCGGGTGCATTATTGGTTTCAACAAATTATTGAAAATATCAAGCTACGGTTATTAACATAATATAGCTATTAATCCACTTATTGAATATTGTATCTATAATATCTTTTTTATTATTCAATGTTTAATACATTTACTTTATTTTATTTTAACCGATCATTGAATATTTATCATCAGTAACCATTTCAATTTTTTAATTCCAATAAAACATGACAACAACCCTTTCTGAAAAGACATACAAAATTATAAGCCGGCACGGGATTGCCGATATGTGGTATAATACCATTACAAATCATTATTCACTTCATGCAGCTATTGCTTTTATGAAAGGGGATATAATTATTAATTTTTCTGCCGCGACTACTCATAACTATCCAACCTACCTGACTTTGCAGACCGGGAGAGATACACATATTATTTTTGAACCGGTTTTCTTACAATACATAAATCACAGTTGTGATCCGAATGTATTTATTGATACCACCGCAATGCAACTGGTTTGTATAAGACCGGTACATCCAGGTGATGAACTAGGCTTCTTTTATCCTTCTGCTGAATGGGAAATGGCACAACCCTTCGTTTGTAACTGCGGCAGCAAAAATTGTCTGCAATTAATAAACGGCGCCGCACACCTTAGCGCAGAAACGCTCAGCAAATACCAATTAACTGATTTTATTTCGCAACAAATAAAAGAAAAAATTTAGTTCTATATCATTTTACATCAAAAAATATGACGCAAAACACCCCATTAAGCCCCGGTATTTTTCCGGAAAAATTAAAAGTTTGGGTATTGGCGCCATGCCTCCAAACCAACGATGAAAACATAGATTACTATTATGATTTTAGCCAGAGTATCACTGAGTATTCCAAAACTTTTTTAGAAATGGGGATTGAATGGGTATGGCAACCGGTAACGATGGTTGATTATACCGAAATTATCTCAACCATCGTTGCCGAAAAAGAAGCGGGTCTGTTTTTACCAATCGTATTTAATATTTGTGATGGGGATGAAGTAAATGGCACACCCGGAATTTCTGTTGTGAAACTATTGCAGCAGGCGGGATTGATATATACCGGTGCGGACGAATTTTTTTATGACATTACCACTTCCAAGATCCCAATGAAACTTGCTTTTGATAGTGCTGGCGTACCTACAGCATCCTGGGAAGCTATTGCCAGTGCAGAACAGCAACTGGCTGGTATTTTTGATCGGTTGGGTACACCCCTGATTGTAAAACCTGCTGTTTCGGGTGGTAGTATGGGACTTGGCATTAAAAATGTGGTAAACAATGAGGCGGCATTGCAAATCCAGGTCAATAAAATGTTTGAAGGATACCGTGGATGGAATCTAACGACTGGGGGCCTCATCGCGGAATCTTTTATAAACGGTAACGAATACACGACACTAATAGTCGGCGCTTACGATAAACCAGAGTTTGCTGTTGTTTACAATCCTGTGCAAAGGGTTTTTCATGCATCTTTGCCGGAAGAAGAGAAAATCTTAAGCTTTGACAGGCTTTGGGAAATCTATGAAGAAGAGAATCCCATGCCTAATGAAGGCAATTTTTATGAGTACGAAGCGCCCGACCGGGGTCTTATTGATGAAATAAAAAAGATAAGCTGGAACGCATATGTTGCAACAAAGGGTAAAGGCTATACCAGGGTTGACTTACGACAAGATAAGATAACCGGTAAACTTTTTGTATTGGAAGTAAATGCACAATGTGGATTAAGCGAAGATGAAGATTATACGTCGATCGGAGCTATCCTGAGATTGAGCGGAAAAACCTTTACAGAGTTGGTAAAAGAAATAATTAATACTGCATTTTTATCTTCCGCCACAAAATCGCAGAAACGCAAACGCACCAAATTGGTCAAAATAGACTACCAGTTACCTTTAAGAAAAATAGGCGGCTCAGCCTAAAAAACATAGAGTATGTTAAAAAATGCAGGAACAATCCAGTGATCATATTCCAGCGAATTTAAAATCTCCCCTGGTTTGTACAAATGAAAAGGTAGAGACCTTCCTCAAAATCTGTATACTGCAACCTGATTACTCCTTTTCCGGTGTCGACTACCAGCATTATGATCCGCCAAGAGATCTTTCTCACCTAATTCCCGGAGCACAGTTTGATCATATAAGTCTCAACAAAATGACCACTTACAGGCAACTGAAGGAATTGAAAAAGAAAAAATATGATGTATTCGTGAATTTATGCGAGGGATACCTGGAATGGGATGTTCCTTCCATAGATGTCATCTATAGCCTGGAATTACTCAACCTCCCATTTACCGGACCCACTGCTTTATTATATGATCCTACGAAAGAATTAATGAAATATGTTGCATATACCGAAGGTATAAATACCCCTGCTTATGCGTTGATTGAAGATGGCGGAAACTTAGCTTTACAAATAGAGCATCTGAAGTTCCCGCTATTTGTAAAGCCTGCCAAAGCTGGAGACAGTTTGGGTATTGATGAGAAAAGCCTGGTAAATAATATTGAAGAGCTTACCGCAAAAGTACAGGAGATAAAAGAAGAATTCGATCCGTTGCTGGTAGAAGAATATATCCGGGGACGGGAATTTACGGTGATGATTGCCGCCAATCCGGGACATAAAAAAACTGCTATCACTTTTAAACCCGTTGAATACATTTTTCCTGCAGGCAATCAATTTAAGACCTATGCTTTAAAGACATCCGAACTTCATCCCAATGCCAATATCCCCGTTAAAGATCCGGAAATTGAACTTCAGTTAAGAGAAGCCGCTCAAAGAATTTTCCGAAGCTTTAATGGGGTAGGTTATGCAAGGCTGGATTTTAGAATGAATGATAAAGGAGAATTATTTTTCCTGGAAATAAATTTCACCTGTTCTGTTTTTTATAAAGATGGATATGAAGGAAGTGCAGATTATATCCTGAAACATGATGGCTTCGGGCAGGCCAATTTCCTCCGGCACATCATAGCAGAAGGTATCTCAAGGCACCAGCGGATGAAGCAAAAATATAGCATGAAGGGGAATTCAATAGCCGGGTATGGCATTTATGCAGCACAGGATATTGAGGCTCATGAATTGGTTTTTAAAGGTGAGGAGCTTGCACAACGCATAGTGACCCGCAATTATGTAGAACAAAACTGGAATGCAAAGGAAAAGGAAACTTTTAGAAAATACGCTTATCCGCTCAGTAAGGAAGTCTTTTTGCTCTGGGACTATGATCCATCAGGCTGGGCTCCACAAAATCACAGTTGTAATCCCAATACAACTTATGAAGGATTAAATGTAATTGCCTTTCGAAAAATACTAAAAGGCGAAGAACTTACGCTCGATTATGCTTCCTTTCTTGATGAGAATATGGAGCCCTTTAATTGTCAGTGCGGATCTCCTAACTGCCGTGGACTTATTACCGGAATTTATAATAATTCGGTAACTGAAAGGGCAATAATGACTACTGTATAAAATAACCTCTTTAATTGAATTAAGGAATTTTGCCTGGAGTCAGTTATTACGCTTAAGTTTGACACTAATTAAAGCTAACTAATTCATTATCAAAGATAATTGTTTTTGAATTTCTCCCTGCAATTGACACACAAATGCCTTACTATTGTAACTTCATCTCCCCAATAAGCCCCGTACTAATATAATTTTTAACAGGTTATTTTTGAAATAAGACCGGATTGAGGTGGCTATCAATTATTTTACCAGGTACCGCACCCGGGCACCAGACATCCCAGTCGGCCTGCTGATTCTTATTTTCCGGTTCTTTCAATGCCATGTCCTTATCTATATAGATTATTGTCATTACACTTCTCATTGTATCGGTTTTATTCGGCCCCGCCCGGTGAAATAACCAGCCCATATGAAAACTTGCTTCACCTGTCTCAAATGGTTCAATCACATGTTCAAACCCGGCCCTGGCCAAACTTTCATCTATCATTTGCTGGCTATCATCACTTATTTCAAGATTCCGCCCCGTGGTAAGCTGGTTGCTCTGCGCGCTAAATTCCAATGGGCCCATTTCAAGCGGTGTTTCTTGTAAGGGTATCCAGGCTGTTACGGACCTGTCTGTAGACAATGGCCAGTAATATTGGTCGGCATGCCATGGAGTGTGTCCGCCACCAGGCTCCTTATACAGTGCCTGGTCATGGTATAATCTCACTCCAGACACTTCCAATAAATCAGCCGCTATTTTCGCTAACCGCTTACTGAACACGATCTCTTTTACCGGCTCCGACCTTGTCCAGATATTCATGATTTGTAAAAAAGCTTTTCCGTAAGTATCTCTTTTATCCATGGGAAGATCCTGGGTATTCAGCCTTTTTACCTCCCTGCTGATAGTCTCATTCATATAAGTAATCGCCGAAGCTGGTAACACTTCCTTCAGCTTAATAAACCCATTCTTTTGAAAAAAAAGGATCTGCTCCTTTGTAAGTTGAAAGGGTTCTGTTAAAGCTTGAAGTAAATCTTCCGGAATTGATAGCATATCGTTTATTTTTTAAGTGAAATTTTATCCAAACTATACTATTTATCCTAAAGCCTGGTATTTAGGTGTAAATATGACTTGTATATCAATCTTTCCTTTATTAAAAATACTCAATAAAAATTTCCTGTCACCATGATTCAGGGTATTATTTGGTTTGTGGTTAATTAATATAATTGAAACAGTTCCTGCTTTGTAAATACTTTTCCAATTGATTTTTTTGTCCTTCCACCTAAAAAGGCTTTTTTTTAAAACCATGACCTTTTTGGTAATAAAAAAATCGTCAAAAAAATACCACTCATCAATAAAAAAATACCGTTCATCCATTTTACAAAATTTCCCTGAAAAGGCATTTTCCTCTGAAACACAGTACAATTGTGGCTTTTAAGCTAACTAAGCTATTAGCCCCTACCTGCTACTAAAAAATAAATGGTACTATGTGTTGTATAGTACTAAATTAGTTATATCTTTGTGTTGTCAAAGTGATAATAAATCAAAAACAACTAAAAACTTAAAATCATGAAAAAGCAATCAAACAACTTATTTGCAACAATTAGTAAAGAGCAGGTAGAAAATCTAACAAGCATAATAAATGAAACCTTAGCATCTGGATTTAACAATCTCCAAAGCAAAATATTTACGCACGCTGATTTATGGAATATCCAACGCCAGGGAAAAGGCAGGATACAAAGAAGATTTTCCTTTTAAAAAAACATCTATTAAAAAATTAAATAATACAGTCATGAAAACGCATTCATTCAGTTTATTTATCCCAATAAGCCCAAAACAGGTAGAAAATCTTAAAAACGTTGTTAATGAAACCTTAGCGACCGGGTTAAACAATCTTCAAAGCAAAATTTTTACTTCCGCTGATTTATGGAATATCCAACGCCAGGGTAGGAGCAGGATGCAAAGAAGATTTTCGTATTAAGTAAACATATATTAATAAAATTAAATAATACAGCCATGAAAAAGAATTCATATAGTTTGTTCTTACAAATTAACCCAATACAATTAGAAAATCTTACCACCATAATGAAGGAAACTATAGCTCCAGGTTTTGTAGAGTCAGGAACAAGAATCTTTACTTCCGCTGATTTATGGCAGATCCAACGCCAGGGAATTAGAAGGATGCAAAGAAGGTTCACCTGTTAAATAATAAAGTCAATAAAAAAGAATTAAAAAGAAAGTCATGAAAAAGAATTTAACCAGCTTATTTGTTCAAATGAGCGTAGCACAACTGGAAAACCTTACGGGTGTTGTGAAGGAAACTTTAGCAAATGGTTTTGACCAACCCAACAATAAAATTTTCACAGCGGCTGAATTATGGAATATCCAACGCCAGGGGAAAAGAAGGATTGAAAGAAGGATTTTTGCGTAATTATTGCATAAAAGCATTGAATCTACTAAACCAAATTTCAACCTAACCTGCAAATTTGCATGCATCCTGAAATGCGATTATTTAATTGTTACGACGGATGATATAAACCAATGAACTGCAAGCATCGTTATATTTTAAAGCATGCAAGTTAGATTTCAGACCATTCCAGGCAGCAGCTCCCAAATTGCCTTTCCCGTTTTTGTTTTCCTCGCTCAGCAGTGCAATATAGAAAGCATCCAGCCACATAGGTTTTATCGACTCCAGCCTCATTCCATGTTGTTCTGTTAAATTACGCATAGCAGAAGGAGCAAAATGATAAAGATGTCTTGGTACATCATATGCAGCCCAATACGATTGATATTGTTCAGCATCCATTGAAGTATAATTTGGCAAAGCTATCAACGCAGCCCCATCATGCTTCAACAACCGTTTTATCTCATCCATATAATCATGGAGTTGATGTACATGTTCCAACACGTGCCACATAGTAACAATGTCATAATTTTCAGTGGGAAGATCAAATAATTTACCGGGGGCCTCCGGCTGGAGATCATATTTTTCTTTACAGATCTTTCTTGCCCCTTCATCAGGTTCCAGACCCGTTACCGACCAGCCGGATCTGAAGGCTTTGTGAAGAAATGCACCCGTGCCCGCACCAATGTCGAGCAAAGTCCCGGTTTGCAATCTGTTACCCAGGCCACGTTTCACGACCCTCATCTTCCAGTTGAGCGTATAATTCCTTGCTATTTTGTAGACTTTATTTACAAGTCCTTTTCCTATGTCTGTATGGGATATATAAGTATCCGATTTATAATAAGGGCCGATAGAATCCTGGTCCGGAATATGTTGGGTAAAGCGAATGGTGCAATCGCTACATTCCCATATATCAAACGTTTCTTTTGACACTGTATAATCTTTACATGTCAATACTTTTCCGATAGATACACTACCGCAACAAGGACAGTTCACCCTGGTTATTATTGTACCCATCTCATTTTTAAAATTGGTAACAAAAATACATTATAATCATAATCGTTAATCTCTTCAGCAAACTCCCGTTATTTTCTTCTGTATTCATGAGGTTTTTCCCTTGCGTGGGTAATTTTTCATATTTACATTGGTATTAATATTAAAGCGGTACAATTCTTTTAACCATAATAAAGTACTTATGAACACTGACCTCAAAGGAAGAATAAGGATCTATACCAACGTAAGGCATAGCCTTGAACTGGCTAAAAAGATTTTTGAAAAACACCAGGCTGATGGAAAGGACTCGCTCCTTTCTTCTATCGAAGGATTTAGTTGGGAATCCACGGGACCGAAAATAAGATTCTGCCTGGAAAAGCATAAAGAAGCTATAAGGCTAAGTAAAAGCGCTGAAGAATTGTATCGCCAGAGAGATGCGGTCCTGGCAGAGATAACTGACATAACCCGGGCAAGTAAATCCATCCTGAAAAGTAAATACTCCCTGAGCCCTGAAAAATTAAAAGAATGGGGCATTGTGGTTTACGATAATACAGGAATAATAGAAAAGATACCACCCTGATTTAACGGGTACGGAAATTTAAAAAAGAAGATTATTCCTGCTGAAACAAGATTTATCCGATTTGCTTTTAATAAATAATCCTGCCCATTACTATTATTTATTAACCAGCCTGGTATTATTATTTTAATAAAGGAATGCCCTGTCCTTATTTAAAAAAAACAGGGAATCAAACTTAAAAACAACAAATATGAATGCTTTAAGAAACAGAGTTCAGTTAATTGGCAATTTAGGGAACGCACCTGAAATAAAAAACACGGAAGAAGGGAAAAAATTAGCCAGCTTCAGAATGGCCACAAATGAAACTTATCAAAACGCAAAGGGAGAAAAAGTAACTGAAACTACCTGGCACAACCTGGTCGCATGGGGGAAATTAGCTGACCTGGTGGAGAAATATCTAAAGAAAGGAACAGAAGTGGTAATTGAAGGCAAACTTATTAACAAAAGTTATAATGATAAAGAGGGCATTAAAAAATACTTTACGGAGGTCCAGGTGAGTGAGCTGGTTTTGCTGGGTAGCAAAGAAAGGCCTGAAAATGAATGATGAACCGGCAAAGGTTTAATTGGAAAATTGCCGGATTTCCAGATTCTACGCATTTGTAACAGCCATAGTCTTTTTGACGGTACGGGTTGATTTACCGGGAACTATTAATTTTAATAACATTTAGTATTCGTAAATTCGGCATGTTGCATCCAATATTGATCTTTGCTAAATAAAAAATTTTCCATGCATCATTCAGACGCATTTCAGTTTGCATCCGATTTTATAAATTATACACATACTTCCGTCTTTTTAACTGGTAAGGCGGGTACCGGCAAGACTACTTTTTTGAAATACTGCAAGGACAATGGAGTAAAAAATACGGCTGTCGTTGCACCAACAGGGGTAGCTGCCATGAATGCGGGTGGCACTACCATTCATTCTTTTTTCCAGTTGCCTTTTACTCCATATATACCTGCAGGCAAAGCCTTTGACGGAAGTGACAGTATTAATGATAAGAATAGTTTACTAAGCCGCCTTCGGCTAAGTAGTGACCGAAAAGAAGTAATGCAAAAATTAGAATTACTGATCATTGATGAAATAAGCATGGTGCGTTGTGACGTGCTCGATGCAATCGATGCTGTTTTGCGACACGTCCGTAGCCAGTATTCACGACCTTTTGGCGGGGTACAGGTATTATTGATCGGAGATATGTACCAATTGCCTCCTGTAGTTAATGAAGAAGAGTGGCAGGTACTTTCACCCTTTTACAAAAGCCAGTTTTTCTTTAATAGCCAGGTAATTGAAAGCCAGCCGCCGGTTTATATTGAGTTGGATAAAATTTACCGCCAAACCGATATATCCTTTGTAAATGTACTAAACCAGGTCCGGAACAATGAAATGGATCACGAAGGATTTGAACTATTGCATAGCCGTTATTTACCAACATTCAGCCCTTCAAAAGAGGAAAATTATATTACACTGACTACGCACAATAGTAAAGCAGATGCAATTAATTTTAAAGAGTTAAATGAATTAAATGGTAAGATACGAAATATTGATGCCCTGGTCGAGGGTGAGTTTTACGAAAAATCTTACCCAGCCGATCTGCAGTTGAAATTAAAAGTGGGTGCACAGGTAATGTTCATAAAAAATGATACTGAAATGATCCGGAGATATTTTAATGGTAAGATTGGTGTAATAGAAAAAATCGAAAATGAAAAAATTCATGTTTTGTGTAACGGTAATAGAACTTCTATAGAAGTAAAAAAAGAAAAATGGAAAAATATCAGGTATGTTGTTGATAAAACCACCAACAAGGTTGAAGAAAATGAAATCGGTTCCTTTACCCAGTTTCCGCTGAGGCTCGCCTGGGCAATCACTATTCACAAAAGCCAGGGACTAACTTTTGAAAAAGCCATCATTGATGCCGGCGAGGCTTTTGCCCGTGGGCAGGTGTATGTTGCGTTAAGCCGCTGCACCAGTTTACAGGGAATTATCCTGCATAGCAGGATACAAAATAATAGTTTATATAGTGATAGCCGCATTACTTCATTTTCGAAAACTCAAAAATCTTCCGATGCACAATTACAGATCTTACATGAATCCAAATATCAGTTTCAGAAAGAGGAAATAAGTAAGCTCTTTGATTTTTCAGAACAGCAACTTAATGCAAAGGCAGTTTTATCATTTGTTGAAATACAGCAGCCCTCTTTTAATACTGAGGCATTACCTTCTGTTGAAAAATTACATACAGCAATAGTAAACATGGAGACTATTGGCAAAAAGTTTGAACAGCAATTAATTCAAATATTTATGCAGCGCGAACTGCCCGAAAATAATGAAATGCTGCAGAAACGACTGGTTGCAGCTGCCAATCACTTTACAATTGAATTGGAAAATGTGAAGAATGAAATTAATAAATGCCCTGCTGAAACGGACAGCAAATTAATCGCTACTGATTTTAATAAATTATTATTGAATCTGTATACCAGTATTTGCCTACGGTTACACCTATTGAACGGGTGCAAAAATGGTTTTATAGTGGCTGATTATTTATTTCATAAAAGGAGATTTTTGAAGCCGCCTCTATCGGCCAATGCCTATGCAGGTAAATCAACACATGAAAAAACGGATAGTCCACATCCTGAATTATATAAATTGCTTCGAAAAAAAAGAGATGCCTTTTGTGAAGAAAAAAACACCCCGGTGTACTTGATTGCCGGCAGTACCACATTGGATGAAATGGCCCTGTATCTTCCCCAATCAGTGGAAGATCTTAACCGGATCTCCGGGTTTGGGCCAGTTAAGACCAAACAGTTTGGAGAAGCATTTTTATCCATTATCAGGACCTATTGTGAACAACATGATCTGCACAGCAACATAGAGGCAAAACCGGAAAAATTAAAACGCAGAGAAAAGGAAATTGAAATAAAAACAGATACAAAAACGGCAAGTTTTAATTTATTCAGGGAAGGAAAAACTATTGAGGAAATCGCCCGGGACAGGAATATGACAGCCAGCACAATTGAGGGGCATTTATCCTATTTTGTGGGAATTGAAGAAATTGATATTAGTAAAGTTCTTTCCGGGGATAAACTGGATTTGATAAAATCCGCGATTGAAAAGTTTGGAAATTCCAGCAATAAAACAATAAAAGAAAATTTACCCGACAATATTTCGTATGGTGAAATAAAAATGGTAATGGCATCAATAAAAGCCGGTTATTAATTATTGCAGAAAAAATTTCTTGTAGTATCCTGGCGCCGGTTATTTTGATCATCTATGGATTAATCAGGAATAAAACCTGATCAATAAACCAAAATAATTATCATTCCAACCTTCCACCATTTCCTCATATGCGTCATCCGGAATATTTGTATGCTGCAATTCCGCTGATGTGCCCTGTTTATGCGGATGAAGCTTTATAGTTACTATCGACGCCTCGTCCTGGTCTCCGAAATACCATTGCTGAACAATCTTCTTCCCCTCTTCAAAAGCAAGGTTTTTTCCAACTATACTTCCCTCCCATAATGAAAATTCACTTCCAGGCTCGGTACTCATTTCTGCTTCTTCTCCCGTCCATAATTGAATAGTCGCAGGTAGTGTTAAGGCAAGATATACCTCTCCGGGTAAAGCCGGGATGATATAATATTTTTTGAAATCTTTCATTTGATACAATAGTTGCATAAAGATAAAACCCTTTTTACTTTCTGCAATAAATGATAAGGATGCTAGGAGTTAAAGAACTAACTTGCCCTATTCAACTAAGTTAATGAATTACCATTTTGATTTACTGATTGATAGCTACCTGGATAATAAAGTAGGAATTGACACCGGATTTTTATCCGAAACTTTATCTAAAGGCCTGCAACAAAACATACTGCAATTACAAGGGGATGAATTGATGACTGCGGCCGGAATTGGAAATGGCGGGATGAAGGATTCCAATCAAAAAATAAGGAATGATAAAATTTATTGGATGGATAAGAACCGCCATAATATTTTCGAGGAGGAATTCTTACTACAGGTTGAAGATTTTATTGATCACCTGAACAGAACCTGCTATACCGGAATTAATGGTTATGAATTTCATTACGCAGTATATGAAGTGGGCAGTTTTTATAAGCGCCATAAAGATCAGTTTAAAAATGACAGCAAGAGGAAATATTCACTTATTAATTATTTAAATGAAAACTGGCTGGAGGAAGACGGCGGACAATTACTGGTATATAAAGATGAATCGGTGGAAATAATTTTACCAAAATCACAAACAGCCGTGTTTTTTAAGAGCGCCGAAATGGAACATGAAGTAATGAAGGCGAATCGCAGGAGGATGAGTATTACCGGATGGCTGAAGCGGATCTAGTTTTATTTGAAAGGCGAAATAAAAGTTCCGGTGATTAAGAAAATCCTATTCCGGGTAAGCTTATAATACGCTATGTAATAATTTAACAACACCGCCAGGGCACGATCAACCAGGTTTATAAACAGGCTTCTCTCAACATTTTCATATAAGTTAACCCTTTTTCGCGGGCGAAATTAATATTATGATCCGGGATATTTTCCGGGCTTTTATAGTTTTCCAATGCCTTGTCTATGCTTTCTTCCCTCAAAAGGTGCAGCATGGGGTAAATGGATCTGTTAGTATAATTTGCCGCATCTTTTTCCGATGAGCCTGCAAATTGATACAACGGATGAAAACTCGCCAATTGATAAATTCCTTCATATCCATGTTGTTTTAATAATTTCTCTGCAAGGGTTACCATGTCAAGGAAATCACCAAAATGGTTGAACGAGTCTGGAAAGATCAGGAAAATAGTTTCAATAGTTAATTCATTGTCCAACCGGGTTGTTTCCTTCAAAAAAGCATTTTTCCAGGTATTTAGAACATCACCTGCTTCTACCTGGTAATGAACCCTTTGCTGTTTAACAACATTGACGGCAAAAGGACAGAAGTTGCACCCCACTACTACATCGATGATCCATTTTTTCGTTTGATTAATTATTTGGTAAGCGGTAAGCATTTCCTTCAAAATAGTTGAATTTTGTAAAGCTAATTGTATTTACCTGTACGAAGCTGCTCCCTATTAATAATCAACTGTCAGCGGATTGGGTTTTTAACTGTTTTTATATCTGATATTTTTTTGAAGGCAAAGATGACAATGTTTCAAAACCAGCAAATCAGGCATTTTACACTTGATAAAGAAGAAATATTTCAAACTGCTGAAAGAATATATCACCCGGTTTTGAGTAGACTGAAGGTTTAACAAAGCTTCGGTTACAAACCTGAAACTGATTACATGACTAAAATAAAAAAAATGTCGCGGATAAAACCAGCGACACTTTTCTATTTAAATAAAATCCTTTAACTACTCAACTTTAAAATCAACCTGCACATCTCCCCAAATTAAGGAAACCAACCCAGATTCATTAATTTCAAAAGTCATCTTTTCCGTAAACGCTTTTGATTTGACAGGTTTAGTAACAAAGCGTAAGGCATCATCAGCCTGTGTGTACCCATCGGAACCCCATAAATCGGACTTCCTGTTTAAAATAATTGTCCATTCCTTTTCACCTGGAATGGTGTATAAGCCATATTTTCCGGCTACCAGTTTCTTACCGGCGATGGTTACATCCTTGTTTATTTCGAAAACAGTAGCTTCGTTGGCGCCAGTACGCCACACCTCGCCAAAAGGAGCGATCTCTTTACCAATAGTTCTTCCTTTTACAGAAGGTTTACTGTAATCGATACTGATTGTTACACCTTTTGTTGAAGTGGCAGTAGCTTTAGCCGGGGGACTAGGCCTTGAACTTTTATCCTGTGCACAGGAAGTAAAGGCAAATAATGAAACCGCGGCAATAGCGAAAAAAGAAATAAATTGTTTCATGATTTATGTTTGAAGGATCAAATTACAAAAACTGTTCCATACCAGGTCTTTTAAATATAAATAGTGAAAGATTGAAAGAAGACGGAATCCTCACAAACCACCTGGTGCCGCCACAATTTGAATTGCACCCTTTATAATTTAGTTTTTATTTTTGCTACCATCTAAATACCACGTTTAAGATTGACTCCATGAAATTGGAATTTGATGCAAAATTGTATATCATTTCCATTTACTTTATATACGAATTATCTCCCAAAATCATCCTGAACCCTTACGATATCATCTTCATCACTTGGGTTTAAGAGATCGGTATGCCGCCATATTTCGGCAATTATTCCCCAGCCGTCCAGCCCGGTCAGCCGGTGGCGTTCCCCCTGCTTTAATAGAATAATGTCGCCGATGCTTAGTCGGGTAGTTTCCTTTTCTTCATCGGTATCGCTGGTTATTACTCCCGCAGTACCTCCTATCAACTTCCAAATTTCAGCACGCCGGTGATGGTATTGCCAGCTTAATCTCTTTTCGGGAGCTACCACCAAAATTTTTGGACTTAATTTACCCGTAATCGCCAGGTCAGCCTTTGTCAGGTGGGGAAAATACAAGGCAATAAATTTTTCCGCTTCTGTTTCGTTCAATACAAAAAAGCCGCCCCAGGGCCGTGTGCTGTCCTGGTTATTTATTTTTAAATTTTGCTTATGAAGATATTCTGCTACATTTTCAAATACCAGTTCTTTAGGCGTGTCGGGAGAAAAATTAAAAGGCATAATGTTAGCATATTTTGTGTTAGAAGTTATAATTAATTTTACTTATCTCTAAGACTTCAAAACAGGCAGATAATTCACAATGCGCCGTTGACCTATTACCTGCCCATAAAAACCATCAATATCTGTACATCGCTGGGATTAACACCTGAAATACGTGAGGCCTGGCCCAGTGTTCGTGGCCTTATTTTGGTGAATTTTTGCCTTGCCTCATTACTTAGTGAAACCAATCTATCATAACTGAAATTTTCAGGGATTATTAAATCTTCCAACTGATTCATTTTGGCGACTAATTCTCTTTCTTTACCTAAATAGGTTTCATACTTCGTTAATATTTCTACCTGTTCCATTGTTTCCCCATCAAATCCCTGTAAAAGTTTATTTAATTTTGGGACTGCATTAACCATTGCCTTCAGACCGATATTTGGCCTCAGTAGTATTTGAAGGGCTTTTTGCCTGGTAACCAGAATAGAAGATTGAACCTGCTCTAATAAAGGATTGATTTCATCAGGATCTAATGAAATGCCATTTAAAATCTCTTGCACCTGGCTCACTGAATCAATTTTCTTTCTTACGCTTTCCATTCTTTCCTGCGACGCTAATCCTAACCGGTAGCTTATTTCAGTCAATCGGATGTCTGCATTATCCTGGCGTAACAAGGTTCTGAATTCTGCCCGGCTGGTAAACATCCGGTACGGCTCATCTGTACCCTTATTGATCAGGTCATCAATCAATACCCCAATATAAGCTTCGCTTCGTTTTAGAACAACTGGATTCAGATCACGGGCTTTCTGATGAGCATTAATCCCCGCCATTAACCCCTGGCAGGCAGCTTCCTCATATCCGGTAGTTCCGTTTATTTGTCCGGCAAAAAACAGGTTATCAATCAACTTTGTTTCTAAACTGAATTTCAGTTGTGTGGGCGGGAAGAAATCATACTCAATAGCATAGCCCGGCCTGAACATTTTACAATTCTCAAAGCCGGGCACCAATTTTAGCGCCTTGTGCTGAACTTCTTCTGGCAAAGAGGATGAAAATCCATTTACATAAATCTCTATTGTATTAAACCCTTCGGGTTCTACAAATAGTTGGTGCCTGTCCCTTTGGGCAAACCGGTTGATCTTATCTTCTATGCTTGGGCAATAGCGTGGTCCGGTACCATGGATGCGGCCCTGAAACATGGGACTTTTTTCAAACCCTGTTTTTAATATTTCATGAACGGCACTGCTGGTATATGTTATCCAACAACTCCGCTGTTGTTCAGCAGCTATTTTAGGTGTATCAAGAAAACTGAACCCGATAATATCTTCATCCCCTTTTTGCTCCTCCATCCTGGAATAGTCAAGACTTCGACCATCAACCCTTGGCGGTGTCCCGGTTTTTAATCGATTACTTTCAAAACCAAGAGAAACCAATTGCTCCGTTATTCCGGTTGCTGCTTTTTCAGCCATTCGTCCACCGCCTAATTGTTTTTCTCCGATATGTATAATGCCATTTAAAAATGTACCATTTGTTAAAACCACAGATTTTGCTTTTATCCTGTGTCCCAGCCCTGTGGAAACACCGTAAACCTTATGATCTTTAATCAGCAAGCCGCCTACCATATCCTGGTAAAAATCAACATTGGGTGTATTTTCCAGCATTTCCCGCCATTTGACCGAAAAAAGCAACCGGTCACTTTGTGCTCTTGGACTCCACATTGCGGGTCCTTTTGATCGGTTTAACATTCGAAACTGGATCATGCTTTGGTCAGTAACAATGCCACTATAGCCACCCATCGCATCAATTTCCCTTACAATTTGCCCTTTGGCAATGCCTCCCATAGCCGGATTGCAACTCATTTGAGCAATTGTTTGCATATTCATGGTAATGAGCAGCACCTTGCTACCCATATTGGCGGCCGCAGCGGCCGCTTCACAACCGGCATGGCCGGCACCCACTACTATAATATCGTATTCAGGGAACATTTCTGAAGCAAAGTTACTCTAACTGTATAATTTAACCAGAGGCTCGTTATCCAAATTTCTTAAGGATCTCTCTTTCTAATAAAATATCACCAAGGCTTACCCCCATATTGAGGCGATTAAATTCCTCTTTGCTGAGTGAAGATATTGTCTCTAATTGTTCCTTGTTTTTAATAATAAAACCCTCTATTTTAGGTTCACCAACGATATTTAAAATTTCTATCCTTTCAATTTTGTTGATCATTTTCAGGCAAAGAGTATAGCCGGTCTTGTTATAAAGTGATTCGAAATAGGGCTTGACCGCAATTTCATCAATACGATTAACCCTTTTATTATCTATTTCAAATCTTTCAACTTTAATATTTATAAAATTCCAACAAAGAATAAGGTCGGATTCAAGGGAAAAATCAAAATATACAACAGGAACGATATGATCAAATTGCCAGGCGGAACCAAAGTTTTCCCAATTAAGCTCTTCTGTAAATTGAATTTCTATCCATTTTCTAAAATCTTCAATGACCAAACCAAAATAAAATCCATAGGCGGGACTTTTGTTTTTTTCTAAAACATACCGCCTGAGTGCTAATTGCCATTTCCTTTTTTCTCTGAATTTTAAGAGTGCATCGGTTATTTCAGCCTTTGGAGTCCATTTTTTTCTTTCCATTAAATAAATATAGAAATGTTTCAGGTGGAAACTGTTAATCGTGGAACATTATTTATTTAGAAAATATGGATATTTTAGCCCCAATCTGATTAACATCGATTATCACACTATGTTTCCCACTGAAACTGTTTATCGTGGAACATTATGCGAAGTACATCGCTAAGTATTTTTCTTCGGCTAAGGTCATACTCGCTTTATCTTCTGATGTTTTGTCCTCATACCCGCATAAATGCAAAGCTCCATGAAATATCACCCTACAAACCTCCTCATTTATACTTACACCTAATTGCCTTGCATTTTCTCTAACCCGGTCAGCACTGATGTAAAGCTCTCCAACTATTGGATCAGCTGAATCAGCTAGTGAGAATGTTATAATGTCGGTATAATCATTATGCCCGAGAAATTCCTTATTGATGGACAAAAGATATTTGTCCGAACAAAATACACCAGTAAAGGAGAAACACTCTTTTCCTTCTCTTTCAAAAAGGGCAATCAGATGATTCTTCAGCTTTTTACGATAGGTCAATCTTAATGAACTATTCATAAAAAAGAATTTGATAATCATGGGTTATTTTCTAAAATCGAAATTATCAAACAAATCTGAATGATACCTTTGCATTTAATTAAAATCCCCGGGATGAATAGGAAACTTTCAGAAATTGAAGTAGGAAAAACTGTAATGGTAAAACATTTTGAAAAAGATGATATTTTTTTAAAACTTATGGAAATGGGATGCGTACCCGGGGAAACAATAATTATCGACAAGATAGCTCCCCTGGGTGATCCTATATCGATCATAGTCGCAGGCTACAATCTAAGTTTGAGGTTGAATGAAGCTGAAAATATTTGGGTTGAAGAGGTAGACACTAAGGCTGTAATCTAATTATTAATCATGTTTCATGAAAGTAGGTCTATATTTTGGTTCATTCAATCCGGTTCATAATGGACACCTGATTATAGCACAACATGTTATTAATAACACAGATTTACTACAAGTCTGGTTGGTCATTTCACCACAAAATCCGCTCAAACCTTTTTCCTCCCTATTAAATGAATACCACCGCTTTCACATGGTACAAACAGCTATTGAAGGAGAAACCAAACTAAAGGCATCAAATATTGAATTTCAACTACCAAAACCTTCCTATACTGTTGACACGCTAGCCTACCTCAAAGAAAAATATCCCCAACACCAGTTCGCAGTAATTATGGGTAGCGATAGCTTTTGTAATTTAAATAAGTGGAAAAATTCAGACATAATTATAAAAAACCATCCGCTTTTTATATACGAGCGACAAGGCTTCAAAATTGAAAATACATCGAAAGCAACCATTCATGTTCTTAATGCTCCCCTGCTTCAAATATCGTCTACCCATATACGTGAGTTAATCAGGGCAGGAAAATCCATACGATACATGGTACCGGATATTGTAATGGAAGAAATTGTAAGAAATGGATATTACAAATAGATATTTATTGCTGATGCCCTGCAACAACAAGTTGGCGTATTACTCATTAGAAATTATGAAAACTGACTTACACGAATTAATACAGTGCTAAATTCATGTAATTCGTGCATAAAATTCCTGTAGTCACTTTGAGTCATTTTATGCCTGGCCTTACACCGGCTCCTTTTTTATCTGGTGCCATCCAATAAAAAAATAATGTGTCTGAAAACCTTAAAAGATCAATCCCAATAACAGGCAAAATACCACAATAAACGGAGCTGGTATTTTGGTAAAATGAAGCACCATTATTGTACCAGCGATCACGCTTACATTAAACATGCTGATCATGTTGAGATGCGTAATGGATACGTCCTTCAAAAGATAAAGCGTAGCCCCCCACATAAGTCCAACCACTACGGCGTTGATCCCTTCAAGCGCACGGTACACTACCACAAACTTTTTAAAATATTGCCATACAGGAAAAAAGAAAAGGATTAATAATGCACTTGGTAAAAAAATGGCAACAGAGCCAATTAAACATCCGAGGATTTGCATTAGTTTTCCTTCATCCTTTAATGCAATGCCGCCTGTAAAAGATGCTATTGAAAAAACGGGACCGGGAATTGCCCTGACAATTCCTGCCCCGGTAAGCAATTCACTTCTTTCAATTCTAATAATATTTTGTTTGGAATCAATAAATCTGGGTGCGCTTGGGCGGGCAACATATTGATCCAGCATCATTGGAATTAAAACATCACCGCCTCCAAAAACAAAGCTCCCAAAACGGTAAAAATTTTCAAACAGATTATATGCCTTTCTATGGGGCCAATCCCGCTTTCTCGCAATTTCACTAAATAAACCGGCAATAAGAAACACAAGTAGAAAAAGCCAGATATTAGTCCAACGGATTTGTCTTGGTTTTATCCTTTCTTTCTCAGGAATTCTTCTACTACTAAAATTCGTCGCCACTCCACCCAGCAGGATTAATAATGGAAAAATCCATGGAGTCTTAAAAAATAAAAAGGTTACTGTCATAGTAACCAACATTATAATTTGTGTAATCGGGTTGTTTACAGCTATTCCGAAAGCTCTGATTCCTGCAAACGCCAAAAACCCTATTGCCATCGGTTGGATAAATTGAAATACACTGGTACTCAAGTTTTTAGCACCAATACTGGTAACTAAAAAAGATAATGATCCCATTAAAATACAGGCAGGCAAAATCCAAATAATTAAAGTCAAAACCGCCAATGGAACTCCCCCTCTTTTGTACCCGATTAAGGTAAGTACCTGGGTAGAAGAAGCTCCGGGAAGCATTTGACAAAAAGACACATACTCCATCAATTCGTCTTTTGTAACATCCCTTCTCCTTTCTACAAATGTTCTCATAACCATTCCCAAATGCCCCTGCGGACCGCCAAAAGCTGTAACACTGTGCAACAAAATTGCTCTCAAAAATGATATATGACGAACTAAAATCAATTACTGAAAATATACATATTATGAGCAACCCGAAAATATTTCATTAGACTAGAAATGTATTTTAAAAAGGACATACTTTTTAATATCCATTAACTATTTTAATATAAAGAGCCTTTTTCAAAATACATTAAAATGGGCAGTTATTAAATTATAATCGATATAAAACACATCAATTTGCTAAAAAGTATATTTTATAAACAGAAAATATTTAAGCTATATAACTAGTTATAAATCAACCGTTTAAGTTCAAATTAATTTATTTCCTTTTACTTGATTTCACATTATTCTTTCATAACAAATGCCAAAAAATCATTTATCGCCTTTTTGCTCTGACAAAGATGGAGGTAGAATTTTGAATTATCTTATTTAGAATAAAAAAAAGCGTTAATAACTCTCTATTTTTTAAGTCCAATTTCTCTCAATCGCTCTTCAAGATATTCACCGGCGGTTGTGTCTTCATAAAATCTAGGGTGTGTTTGATCAATACATATATTCAAACAACTAAGGCTCATGTCAGATTTTGGATGAAGAAAGAATGGGATCGAGAATCTCGAAGTATGCCATAATTCCCTGGCCGGATTCACTACCCGGTGCGTAGTGCTTTTTAATTTATTATTTGTTAAACGTTGTAGCATATCCCCTACATTTACTACAATTTGCTCAGGTAATGAAGTGACGTCTACCCATTCATTTTGTAACGTTAATATTTGTAAGCCATCTGCAGATGCACCAACTAATAATGTGATCAAATTAATGTCTTCATGCTGCTCGGCACGAATAGCACTTTCAGGTTCATGGTTAATCGGGGGATAATGAATAGCGCGCAAGATAGAATTACCATTATACACATACTCATCAAAATAGTCCTCATTCAAATTAAGATACAAGGCAATGGCCTTTAAAAGAACTGTTCCCGACTTCTCGAACGCACGGTAAGCATCAGCAAAAGTTTCATTAAATCCTGGAACTTCATGTACTAAAACATTTGGAGGATATTCCACTTCCCTGTAGTTGTCGCGCGGAGTTTGCCCGTACTGGAAAAATTCTTTCAAATCGGGTGTATCACTACCCTTTGCATGTTCCTTACCAAAACTCGTATAACCACGTTGACCGGCAAGTTCAGGTATTTCAAAGTGTTTTTTTCGATCAACTGGTAATGAAAAGAATTCCTGAACAAATCTATATAGGTCATTAATTAATTTATCCGGTATACCGTGATTCTTTACGGCAACAAATCCTACTTCTTCATAAGCTTTACCTAATTTCTGAACAAAAGCATCTTTAATTTTAGTATCTCCACTAAAGAATTCTGAAAGGTCAACTGAAGGGATTGCCATCGTAACAAACTTTTAGTTAAATAGAGACTACCAGGTGGCAAATTTATGCAAGCAGCTTTACTTTTTGAAAATTTATTCTTTAATACCCGCCAAATTATAAACCATACCTTTTACTTATCTCCAACATTTTATCTATAGGTTTCCTGGCAGCAATCCTCAAATCTTCATCCATAGCTAACTCCGGTTGCTCATATTCCATACACAGGTACAATTTTTCCAGGGTATTTAATTTCATATGGGGGCAATCATTGCAGGCACAGCTATTATTAGGAGGTGCCGGAATAAAAGTCTTATTTGGGCTTGCCTTTTGCATCTGGTGTAATATACCAGTCTCTGTTGCGACAATAAATTCCGCACTGCTACTATCCCGTGAAAACTTTAATAAGCCGGTAGTACTGCCTACAAAGTCTGCTACAGCCAAAACTGAGTCTTCACATTCAGGATGTGCAATTACTTTTGCCTGGGGATGACGAATTTTTAACCTGGTTATTTTTTCGAGGCTGAATATTTCATGCACCATACAGGCTCCATTCCATAGCACCATATTACGTCCGGTCTTTTTATTCAAATACCCACCCAGGTTTTTGTCGGGAGCAAAAATTATCTTTTGTTCCTTCGGTAAACTCTCAATTATTTTTTCGGCATTGCTGCTGGTGCAAATAATATCACTTAATGCTTTCATACCGGCAGAACAATTAATATAAGTAATAACAAGGTGACCGGGATGTTTATCCTTAAATAATTTAAACAATGGAGGCGGAGCACTGTCGCTTAGTGAGCAACCTGCCTTAAGATCTGGCAGCAATACCTTTTTTGATGGGTTCAGGATCTTAGCTGTTTCCGCCATAAAATGTACGCCGGCAAATACAATCATGTCAGCCTGTGTTTTTTCTGCCTGTTGAGCAAGCCCCAGGCTGTCGCCTATAAAATCCGCCACATCCTGGATATCAGGTTCCTGGTAATAGTGCGCCAGGATAATTGCATTCTTTTGTTTTTTTAATCTTTCAATTTCAGCAAACAGGTCGATGTCTGGGCCTATATCAATGTCTAAAAAACCGGTAGCTTCAATATTTGTTTTTGCTGTGTTAATATCTGTCATAATCTGTATTAATATTTTATTTTTAAATTTAACTTACTACTACTACGGGTGTGGATATGTGGAAACATTATTTTTTTAAAAGTTGGAAAATTTAAAAAGGGGTTTTATCCACCATCATCAACATTTAATTAACATTTAGTATAATAATTATGTTTACGTGTTTTCCTTAACTGGTATTGGTTTTAAATCATTCCGATAATTTTTTACACAATGGTTAACAAATTAGATGGTTGATAAAAAATTGCTAATATTGAAACCTGTCTATGTTAAACAAGTACCTTATAACCTTACCTCCATTAACATTCCTGTCTGGTAATTTATAATAATGAATAAGTTCCGCCCTAATTATCCTCTGTTGCAAATAACAAATAATGGCTTTATTAACAGTAGAAAAGGCTTATCAACAATTTGATGTTAATAGTGATAAAAACCGGAATTTTGACTGGTTACCCTGCAAATTTAAGGCATGACCTTCTCAGTATTTTAAGCATTGCACAATATTTTTTGGAGTATATAAAAGCTATTCTTGTTTTTCAATAACCACATATTATAGTGTATGCAGGAAAACGAGCCACTCCTTTGCCACTTGTTTCGCCTTAAGTTCATAGATAACATCAGCAGGTTTGCCGGAAAAATTGAAAATATTTCCTGTAATTGCTATATAAAAATTGTACTTTAGTGTTAGTAATAATTAGGTATCGTATTACTAAAAATACAAATTTTTTAAGGAATTATTCAAAAAAAAGGGTAATTTCTCACTAAAAAGCCCACTTTGACCCGCTCCAAGTCCACATCATCCCCACATCTTATGAACGTCATATCCATGTTTAGTCCACCTATCTCACTGATCTCTCCCGGGTCTCCTCCGGGGTTTCGCCTGATTTTCTTCATATAAATAATACCTCCTTTGCTACCCTATTTTGGTCTTCCATCCCTAAATTGTTATAATTCAACCATCTCAGTGAGCCGTTGTTAGGTGTTTTCACCAACAACCGAAGCAAGCCTACCTTGGTCTTCCACCCCTCAATTATTATAATTCAACTGTCTCAGTGAGC
>JBDTWP010000044.1:0-27658 GCA_040006615.1 Ferruginibacter sp. | reverse complement strand
AAAAAGGGGAAGACTATATATCGAAAAAAGGAACTATCATTCCAAACGAAGAGGTAACCATCGCAAACAGTCCTGTAAAAAGTTACGCCTACTGTGCCGATACAATTTTTGATGAAAGCCTCGCTGAAAGGGTGAAAGGGGTAGATCTGTTATATCATGAAACAACCTACCTGAAGGAATCAGCAGATAAAGCGGCTGCACGATTCCATTGTACTACCGAACAGGCTGGTACGATCGCCCTGAAAGCAGGCGCCAAAAAACTGATCATCGGCCACTTTTCATCAAGATATGAAACATTGGATGAATTTTTATCTGAGACTATGGAAGTTTTTGAAAATACAGAACTAGCAATGGAAGGCTCCTGTTACAAGGTTTAATCCTCTTCGAGGTCAATAATATTATTAAATCCGTTTGCCAATACCCAATTATAAAATTCGGGAAACCATTTACGCCAGGCCTGCTCATTGTGATTACTCACCGGGTCTGTTACAGCGTAAATTAAAGCAATGGAATTCTTACCCAGTTTTTCGGTTACCTCATTCATGTCTGCTATGTACCTTTCGCCCTCCAGGCCTCCAATATAAAAGAATAAAGTTCCCTTCAAATTTTTTCCGGATGACACGGTCAGATCCTTGATCTTCTCCGCCGTCCAGAATGCAGGAGAAAAAATCCCGCCCTTGCCAAATATGCCAGGGTATTTCAGCATCGCATAATAAGAAATCAATCCCCCCATGGAACTTCCGGCGATGATTGTATTTTGATTGGTGCGCAATGTCCGGTAATGTTTATCAATAAAAGGCTTCAGGTTTTCTACTATGAAATCGACATACTGGTCGCCTTCGCCTTTTCCGGATACTTTAAACTCGTAGGGGTTGTATTCATTCATTCTTTGGGGGCCGTTATCAATACCCACTATGATGCAGGCAGGTTTGCCATTTCCGATCATAGAGTCAAGGCATTCATCTACTCCCCATTCACCATAACCGGCTGTAAAATCGTCAAAAAGATTTTGCCCGTCCTGCATATACATTACGGGATAACGTTTCCTGCTTGTTGCATATCCGGGAGGCAAATAAAGCCAGATTCTCCTGGTTCTTCCCAATTGAGGCATAGCGAAAGCCGTATCAATAATATGTACATTTGCAGATGCGGTATGCTTTTTTGCAACAGCAGCAAAATCGTCTTTCCATGCTTCTATTGAAAACCGGATTACCGTATCAGAAGTTAACCTGAGCACGCGGTTCGGGGCGTCTTTTCCATCATCCAGACATTCCACAGATTGCCAGGTTCCCCTTGTGAATTTAAATTGGTACGCTCCTGCCGGCAGATCATATATTTCTATAAAGGCAGGTTCGTTCAATTTTGAAAAATGATTGCCATTTTTCGCCGGGTTCCATTGGTTAAAATTGCCTGCTACAAATACCGAGTCCTGTACATGGTTTGGCGGCACATCACTTACGTGGAACCTGACTTTAAACTGCGAAAGCGTGGAAATGGAGCAGAAAAGCAAGATGCCAGGCAAACACAATGTTTTGAAGTAGCAGCCAACAAACACCGGCATGCGTGTATTTTTCAACAACATTTTTTCAGGCAGGCTTTAACTCTTTGATGCACAGATTCACTTAATTGTGTAAGCGGTAATCGCAGAACATTTTGAATTAACCCAAGCTCACTCAAGAAGGCTTTTACCCCGGCAGGATTATTTTCTGTAAATAAAAGGTGGAATACTTCCAATAAAGGATCATTTAATTTTTTGGCGGTTGTAAAATCATGTTTCAGACCTGCCCTCACCATATCTGAAAACGCTTTCGGGAAACAGTTGGCTGCAACGCTGATCACGCCATCAATCCCGCAGGCCAGTTCCGGTAATACCAGGTCGTCATCACCACTTACCACCAAAAATTCCGCAGGCCTGTCTTTTAAAATATGCATACACTGAATGATACTATTTCCGGCCTCCTTAATGCCCGCAATATTGGCCACTTCATTGGCCAGCCTAAGCGTGGTATCAGCTTCAATATTACGGCCGGTTCTTCCCGGTACGTTGTAGATAATAACCGGTTTTGGTGAAGCTTCCGCAATGAATTTATAATGCAGGAAGATACCCTCCTGTGACGGCTTGTTGTAATATGGACATGTGCTTAACACCGCGGCAGCCCTTTCAAGCGGGTAGTTTTGCACATTGGCAATTACTTCCTTTGTATCATTGCCCCCAATTCCGACAACGACCGGCACCCTGTTGTTTATTTTATCGCAGACGAAATTTATAATATCAAGCTTTTCCTGTTTATCCAGCGTAGGGGTTTCGCCGGTAGTGCCCAGTGCAACTACATAGTCAATTCCATTTTCAATAATAAAATCAATCAGTTTCCCCAATGCATCAAAGTCAACTGATCCGTCCCCATTAAATGGTGTTACAATTGCCACCCCTGTTCCTTTTAATTGCTCACGTAAATTCATGATTAATTTTTTGTGAAGTTATAATTATGCAGCGAAATGGGAAAACAAAAAAAACTTCAGTTACCTGGGAATGGCGATTTACAGCTATTTTTCATTGTACTGTTTTTAAAATTAATTACCAATACTGTTTAGAACGACTTTTGAATAAATAAGTTATAGAAATGATATTTTATCGGAAATCATTGTTATTTTATTTTTTTATAAATACATTTGAAGTGAATTTTATTTGATCACTTTAAATAATAATATAATGAAAAATTCAACTAAAATACTGGCTGCTGCCGCTATCGGAGTGGTTGCAGGAAGTGTATTGGGCCTGTTATTCGCACCTGATAAAGGAGACGAAACCAGGAAGAAGATCGCCAAACAGAGCGGCAAAATGATGAAAACAGTAAAGGGATTTGGTAAAGAAAGAATGGCCAAAATCAAGCAGAAACTGGAAAATAAACTGCAAAAGGTAAATGCAAAAATGGAAGAATTTTCAAAAGAGGATCCAAAGCATACCTAAAATTAAACAATGCTACAACAGGAATTTCATAAGGCGGAGGAATTGGTATTGCAGTTGAAGGCCTGGGTGGATACGGAGATAGCATTGGCTAAATTAAAATTTGCCGAAAAGCTATCGAAAGTAATTTCCAATTTAATTACGGTTTTGTTTGTCGGCTCAGTATTATTTCTTTTCATATTTTTTGCCAGCTTTGCACTGGCCTGGCTTGTGGGCGAATTGTTTGGCAGAATATGGGCAGGTTTCCTGATGGTGGCAATATTTTATTTAATTGTGGGAATAGTAGCGTGGCTGGCCCGGGAAAAAATCCTCCGGGCCCCTGTCATGAATGCAATTATTCGTCGTTTATTCAGCAAAGAGGAATCGAAAAAAATATAAGATAACAGGTGGAAAAAACCGGTAAAATAATCCCTGTCATGAGGGCCTGGAAAAACCATTCGCCGGAGGTTGTTGCCACCCCAAAAGTATTACGCTACAAATCGGTCATCCTTTTTGATTAAACGTATATTCCGGAATATATTTTGAATTCAAAATTTTTGAGTGGGTAAGATATTTGCTGTCAGCACTAAAAATAAAGAGGCAGGTTCCATTTTTAATTTTGTCAATGATGGATTTATTTAAACGCGGGGGTACTGCGGGGCATCCCCAGCTTCGGCCGATATATCCCTGTGAATGAATTAATTGCTCATCTACATATTGGGCTCCATGCATCACAATGTCGCGCTTGCCGGCATTATCATTTATCCCCTGTTCAATGCCCTGTAATCTCATTGAATAGCCATTTCCACCCATATAGGTATCCAGCGTTTCGTAAAAACCAAGGCTGCTTTTATTGCTCTCGGGTGTATTTGAGAACTGGCTGGCAAATTCTTTTCCGGACTGCATGCCGTGCGCTACATAGGTATTAAAAAGAAGCCGGTAATTTTTCAGATCAATAATAAATAGCCTTTTTTGAGAGGACGGTTTGCTAAAATCCACAATTGAGAGAATTTGGTCATTGCCCAATTTACCCATTTCTTTCATAAAATTAAATCCCTGGAGAGCGTAATCAAAAACCTGACGTCCCAACCCAAGTGAACCTAACCTTAGACTATCATATAAACTGAACTTGAAACTTGCATTGGTATCCGGCTTTACAAATGAGGTGTCGGGAAGGGAAACGGACCGCACGCCTGACCAATCAAAAAAGAGTTTTCCTATTGGTTTTGATTTTGCAAAAACAAAAGGTATATGAAGTATGAAAATGAAAACTGAGGAGAAAAATAAATATACTTTTTTGAAACCAGATCTTTTCATGATTTAATAGGGGATATTGTTAAAAAAATATTTGGAAAGGCAAATGTCGGGAAAATACTTTAACCCGAATGTTAAAGTTTGGAGCCTATTATGCTAATGTGTTCTTTTCCATAGCTTTAGGCATGTTATTTTGTATAAAAGTAACAGTACTCGTTGGTAAGAATTGCAGTTGCCTCGTGAATAGTCGCGTCTCTTCGGGTGTTGATTTGTTAATGGCTATTTTATACTTATTAGCTCTTCTTGATGTTTGGCACGGCGGACGCCTGCGCCAATGGCAGCTTTGGTAAGTTTTGCTGCAATGCCAACTCCGCATTCCTGCTCCTGGCGGGAATAAAAATATTTCCTAAATATTGTAATTAAAGTAAATTTGAATTGGATCTTCTTCTTTTTGCAGATCCGGACTACTGAGCGGGAAATGCCTAACTGTAGTTTAAATCCTTCTTCTTACATAATTCCAGGGTTCAATTAGAAAAACGAAAAATATGGCTGACCATTTATTTATAAGTTATTCTTCTGTTGACGGTTTTGATTTTTCTTTAAACCTGGCCGACCAACTGGCAGCCGGTCCACCCCCTATTCCTGTGTGGATTGACAAGCGCAATCTACATTCCGGAGCAAACTGGGACGAACAGATAGTTGAAGGAATTAAAACCTGTAAGGGAATGATATTTGTGATGACCAAAGATAGTGTGGACGATCTTTCGGTTTGCAAGAGCGAGTGGGTGCGGGCCCTCAGGTATAAAAAACCAATTATTCCCCTTCTTTTGAACCGGGAAGCAGAATTACCATTCAGCCTGGGATCAAGGGAGTACATCGACTTTACCAGTTCTTTTGATACCGCGCTAGCCAGGCTTCGAATAGATTTAAAGTGGATGGACTCACCGGAAGGCCAACTCCAGGCACTAAAATACCGCCAGTCAGATGCACAGCGGGAATTGCGAAGATCCGGTCAGGAACAACAGACACGTATCCTGGAAGACATTGCCGAGCTAAAACAACAAATTGAGCAACAACAAGAGATTATTAATAACCCGCTGGCTGCGAAGAAACGTGTGCAGGAGACTATTGAGCGGGGACTGGAACGTGAGCGCCAACCAACTAAACCTGTTAGTGGCATTACGCAGGGCAAGTTTATTAATCCTCCCCCATTGGATGCCCCTAAATGGTTTCAGGACCGACATGTGGAAACGGGGCTTGTAGGGGAATTTCTCAAAGATGACGCTTTACGACTCATAATAGTGGTTGGCCGTGGCGGGGTTGGTAAGTCAGCGATGGTGTCCCGGCTTCTGCGCTCTTTGGAAGGCGGCCAACTACCTGATGAGGGTGGCGCAATGACTGTGGATGGTATAGTGTACCTTAGCGACGCCAGGTCTTTACACCGCGTAAATGTTCCTGACCTTTACAGCAGCCTTACCAAACTCCTTTCCGAAGAGACAAACAAATACCTGGACTCCCTGTACAAGAATCCTCAAACAAAAACACGGGAGATCATACAGGCATTGTTAGAAAGCTTCACTGCCGGCCGAACGGTAGTTTTGCTGGACAATTTTGAGGATGAAATTGATATCGAGACCGGAAAAATAAAAGATGCTGAAATCAATGAGGCATTACGGGCACTGCTCGAATTACCTCCTCACAGGCTTAAAGTGATAATAACTACCCGCATTTTTCCCGGCGAATTAGCGTTGATTGAACCAGGTCGCCAGCGCCGGCTCGATCTTGATAACGGCCTGGAATCGCCCTACGCGGAATTCGTACTGCGCGCCATGGATCCTGACGGTAAAGTGGGGCTGCGGGATGCCCCCGAAGCCTTACTCACCCAGGCGCAGGAGCGTACAAGAGGATATCCCCGTGCTCTTGAACACCTGTTTGGGATCCTCTCAGCGGATCGTAATACATCATTGATTGAAATCCTCGAGAACACAAAGCAGCTTCTTCCGGAACAGGTAATGAATGTCTTAGTTGGCGAGGCATTTAGCCGCCTCGATGTAACCGCCCAGCTTGTCATGCAGGCACTGGCAGTATATCGTTATCCAATACCCTCTGCCGCAGTTGATTACCTGTTGCAACCTTATATGCCTGCCGTGAACAGCGGTCCTGTGCTCAGCCGGCTGGTAAATATGCAATTTGTTCGCCGGGATGCCGGACGCCACTATCTCCATCAGATTGATCAAACTTATGCAATCAGCCGGATACCCGCAGGAGTACCAGGCGACCGGGAAGCCAATCCTCCGCCCCTAAGCCACTTCGCGCTGAAGAACCGGGCAGCGGAGTGGTTTAAACTGGCCCGTAAGCCAAGGGAAACATGGAAGACCCTGGATGACCTTGCACCACAACTTTCAGAATTTGAGATGCGTTGTTTCGGAGAAGATTACGATACCGCTGCAGGGGTGTTACTGGAATTCGATTTCGACTATTTATTGTTGTGGGGGCATTACCTGTTGATGATCCAACTTCACGAGCGACTACAGGATAAAATTACCGATCCCTTATTGAAGCAGAATAGCGAAGGGAACCTGGGTTCTGCATACTTTAATATGGGGCATTATCAACGCGCACTCGACTGTTACGTGCGAACGCTGGTTGAGTCCCAGGAAATAAAGGACCGTAATGGGGAGGTTGCCTGGCTCGGCAATATCGGCGCATGCTACTCCATGCTAGGCCAGATCAAAAAAGCAATTGAATATTGCGACCGTGCCCTGGTTATCAGGCGGGAGATCGGTGATCGGATCGGTGAGCGGCTAGACCTGAGTAATCTTGGATTGGGATATGCGGAACTTGGCCAAATAAGCCGGGCTATGGATTATCTTAATCAAGCCCTGGCCTTAGACCGGGTGATAAGGAGCAGGTACGGCGAGTCTGTGGATCTATTTAGCCTTGGAACCTTGTACGCAGATCTGGGTCAAACCACTGAAGCATTTCAATATTATCGGGATGCAATCGCCATTGCGCAGGAAATCGGTTACCGCCTTGGTGAGGCAGAAACGATGACCGAAATCGGATATATTTATCTTTACCAGGATAAGTGGGATGAGAGCAGCGGGCAATTCAAAGAAGCCATTGAAATCGCTGATAATCTTGGTAACCCCGACATTCAGCAGCGGGCCAGGATTGGGCTCGCCATCACCAATCTTAACCAGGGCGAACTAGGTTCAGCAATTGAAATGGCCGGTGAGGCCCGAAAATTTGATTGCCCGTTAAGCAATTATAAAGCATCATTTTTGTCTGGTATTGTTATGTTGCGGAAAGGAGATATCCTCGCGGTCAGGGATGCATTCAGCACTTCGGTCAGGCAGTCGACTGAATTGATCAGACTGACTCCGGAATATTACCAGGCGCTTGATATCCAGGGACTTGCCTACTGTGGATTAATTTTATGCGGAGATTCAGCGCATATCCCGGCTGCAAAAGCGGCTTTCAGGAATGCGCGTTCGATTAATGCTGATATTGGAATCAGAGCCAGAGCCCTTTATTTATTTGATCAGTTAGGAAAGGCAGACCCAAATGGAATTTTGTCCTCAATAAGGGAAGAAGTCACTGGAAAAATCTGACAAGTCTAAATACAACCACTATTCATTTTCCCCGGGTTTCACCCGAGGCTATTCACATAATACGGCCTTGGGGTTATTCCCGGAAATAACGTAAAGCAATGGTTTATTTTGCGACATGTAACATATTGCAATTTTGGATAGCTTCTAAGTTTGCAAGTATTAGTAACAATTGGGCACCGGACGGGAGTCCGGCGCCAGACGCCGAAAACCCGTACAAACCAGGGCATTTTTTATTGAACCAGTTTAGCCTCCCTCAAGTTTTTTCCAACCAAAGAGTCTCCCACGGGCGCAGGAATGAGGCCTGGGTATTGCGACATGGCCTTCCTATGCCAGGTTAAAAGGAATCCCGTCGGGTATCTATTTGTAAATACAATTACCTTACCAGCATAATTGTTCCCTTCAAATTAAACTCCTGACCGTCTTTACAAATTATATCCAGTATATAAACGAATGCCGCGGTATTATCAGCTTTTACTCCATTCACCATGCCATCCCAGCCATAGGAAGGATCATTAACCGGTACATTTTGTTTTTCAAATACCTTCTTACCCCAACGATCAAATATCAATATTCTTTTTACTACCGACAGTCCATAGCCCTTTATATAAAAACGATCGTTGAGGCCGTCATTATTGGGTGTAAAAGCCCTGGGGATATACACCTGCCCACGTCCGCAAAAAACAAATATCCTTACTTCATCAGCCGCTGTACAATTGTAAATAGTTTGAACCGTTACTTTGTAGGTGATATTGTTATCGGCAATAAATTGTGGATTTGGGCAATCAATACAGCTTAAACCGGTGGCCGGACTCCATAAATATTTATTTACATCAGGGGAATTTACCCGGGCATGCAACTGTACCGGTGTGCCCGAAGCTATGTTTATATCCGCCCCGGCATTTACTGACGGTGCATTTCCTACAGCAATACTTATATTGCCAGTATCATTCTTACATACATTACCACTATAAGCAATTACCTGGTAAATGGTGTTTATTACCGGTGATGCAAAGGGATCGGCAATAGCAGGATTATCCAGTCCTGTTGCCGGACTCCACATATAGGCTGAAGCCAGACCGTTTGCGTGCAACCGCACCCTATTGCCAATACACAATGAATCACTATTACTGACGACAAGCCCAACGGGAATATCCACGTTTACCGTAAGGGTATCTTTTTGGATACATCCAAACTGATTCGTAACCTTCACATCATACCTGGTAGTTGCCTCAGGAGTAGCCAAAGGACTTGCGGTATTTATATTTTGTAACCCCGGGGATGGAGTCCATTCATAAATAATGCCATCATAACTGCGGAGTGATACCGTACCGCCGCGGCAAATCGTTGTATCAGGCGCTGCATTTGGAACAGGCAATGAATGTATGGACACTTGTTTTTCTACGGTGACTACGCATCCAAACCTGGTGATAAGGCCTAACCCAACTTTGTAATTGCCGGCATCGGTAAAATTATAAGACATCGTATCTGCGTTGGTAATAATTACATTATTCAATGACCAGGTATATGAAATTACCTCATCCTCCGTTTGTATGCCGGCACGGTACACCAATGTGTTCTGCATGCACTTTTCAATATCACCAATTATTGCGGCAGTAGTTTTGGCAAAGATCCTCACTGTATCAGTTGATTCCAGCATATCCGGGCAACCATTAGTTGTGGTGGACAATAACGATACAACGTATTTGCCGGGTCTATTGTAAAAATGAACAGGATGCCTTTCTGTTGAAGTTTGGCCATCACCAAAATTCCATAGATAGGAATTATTCCCAAATTGTGAAGTTGACAAATTAGAAAACAGCACAGTGCCCGTGTCGCCGCAGATTTTTTGCCGGCTTATACTGAATGCCGACTTCACAGAATCTACGATAATATTTCTGAAAAAATCATCTGTACATCCATTGACCGTAGTTACTTTTAAAGCAACTACATGATCGCCTGCGTTGAAGCGGTATAATAAATCAGCAGCGTTTGCTCTTTGAACGCCATCGACTGACCATTGATATTTTTCAATATTATCTATGGAACTGACAACACTGGCGTAGGAATAATCTCCTGGTGCACAATGAATACTATCGCCTGCAATTCCAATATGGGGAAGATTAAATACTTTGACGGTATCAACATAAATGGTGCTGTCTTTACAACCGTTAAGGGAAGTACCAACTAATTTCACGGTGTAATTACCCGGCGCAGCATAAGTGTGGGAATCATTTAGGTTATTGGATACTGCGCCGTCACCGAAACTCCACCCGTAATTACTGATTGCAGCATAGTGGCTGGTAAGATTGGTAAATGCAGTGGTTCCGCTTCCGCATAACCTTACGGGGATTAATGAAAAATTGCTGAGGATCGAATCGATCACAATTGATTTTGTGATGGCATAGGTACAGCCGTTAATGGTTTGAATATCCAGTGTGATATTATGATTTCCAGGCACCCGGTAATCATAATTTAAGTCAGGTGTGTTTGCCACACTGTCCGCATCAATCGTCCATTTGAATTTTGCAATTGCATCTACACTTGATACAGTGCTGGTGTATTGTAAAGTGGTAGCCGGAGTTAAACAAACAATATTATTACCACTGATGGTAGCTGCAGGTAAATTAAAAACCCTGATGGTATCAATAAATTCTGTACTGTCTTTACAACCGTTAAGGGTAGTACCAACTAATTTCACGGTGTATCTACCTGGCGCAGCATAAGTGTGGGAATCATTTAGGTTATTGGATACGGCGCCGTCACCAAAACTCCACAGGTAGCTGCTGACAGCGGCGTAGTGACCGGTGAGATTGGTAAATGCAGTGGTTCCGCTTCCGCAAAACCTTACGGGGGTTAATGAAAAATTGCTGAGGATCGAATCGATCGCAATTGTTTTTGTGATGGTATAAGTACAGCCGTTAATGGTTTGAATATCCAGTGTGATATTATGATTTCCAGGCACACGGTAATCATAATTTAAGTCAGGTGTGTTTGCCACACTGTCCGCATCAATCGTCCATTTGAATTTTGCAATTGCATCTACACTTGATACATTGCTGGTGTAATGTAAAGTGGTAGCCGGAGTTAAACAAACAATACTATTACCGCTGATGGTAGCTGCAGGTAAATTAAGAACTTTAATAGTGTCAATGTAAGTAGTGCTGTCTTTACATCCATTGCCATTGACCCCAAATAATTTTACCGAATAGTTACCCGGGGCTGTATAGACATGCAAAGCATCGATCCCGGAAGAACTGGCGCCATCTCCAAAAGTCCATATATAGTTGGAAACCGGGGAAAAATGTTTGGATAGATTAGTAAAAAGTACTGTTCCATTTCCACAAAACCTGGCAGAATCTATAGAAAAATGAGTTGCAATAGAATCGATGACGATATTTTTTGAAACGGTATATTCGCAGCCATTTACTGTTCTGATATAAAGACTGATAACATGATTTCCCGGAATACGATAGTCATAATTTAAATTAGCTGTATTGGCCACACTGTCTGCATCGATCATCCATTTGAACTTTGTAACAGGATCTGCGCTGGTGATGGTACTTGTATAAATTAATTTACCGGAAGCTGTTAAACAAACGGTGCTATCACCGGCAATGGCAGCACGCGGACTTTCATTCACCGTAACCGCATTTATCTTCAGGACTGAATCGACACATCCGTAATTGGAGGATATTTGCAGCCTGACAGTATATACTCCAGGGGAATTATATAAATGTGGTAAAGGATTTGCAGCGGTATCAGTGACTCCATCACCATAAGACCAACGGTATGTTAATGCTGAGAAAGCAGTCGTGACACTTTGATTTGTAAACAGGACTGTACCGCTGTCACAAAATTTATTTTTATCAAAAATAAACCGGGCCCTTGCAGAATCTACAAATACCGTATCCTTTGCCCTTAGTGTGAAGGGGCATCCCTCCGGACTGGTAAGAACCACGTTAGGCAGGTATTTACCTGCATTATTATAAGTATGCAATACAACCGAATCGGTTAAAGCAGGATTAACGGGTGTTCCATCATTATAATCCCAGGAGTAGGTACTGATGAATGTACCGGCAACTTTCATGTTGATTGAATAAGGTTTGCAACCATTCCCGGTCAACGCTGTTAATTCACCGATAGGACCTCTAACCCGTATCCATTTGTAAATGGTATCTACGCAGGCGTTTAAGCCTGTTACTCTTAAAATAACCTTGTAAAAGCCAGGCAGTCCGTAAATATGCGGAGATGGATTTTGGTCAGTGCTTCCTGTACCGCCATCGCCAAAATCCCAAACATATGAACTGGCATAAAGTGAGCTATCACTAAATGTAATGGCTGTCGGTGCACACCTGGTGGTATCCCCCACTTTGAAATCCGCTACCGGCCTTACGAGTTTTATATAGGATGTCCTGGTAATGCTATCCTGGCAGCCATTTTCATCCTTTACCACCAGCTTAATATTATATTTCCCTTCACCTGCATAACTATGAGAACCATAATACCCGGTTGAAGAAGTACTGTCGCCATAATACCAGTCGTAGGTGGCGTTGTAGCCAGCAGAGAAATTATAAAGGAAAACATTGAAAGCCCCGCATTTCAATGTATCATAGCTGAAGAAATCTGCGTGAGGCTTGTAGAGTTTTATATACCCGGGTTGGGTAATGGTGGAGACACAACCAATGGAATCTGTAACAGTCAGTGAAACAGAATAGGTATTGTAATAACTATTCCCAATATAAATATGGGTGATGACTGTATCGGCTGTTGTAATAAGGGTTGGTGTGCCATCACCAAAGTTCCATTGCCAGCTAATAACAGGAATATTTGCATTCAGTTGTGTAGTATCTGTGAAGACTACATTTTGGGGAGAAATACAGCTTGTAAGGGGTGATGCTGTAAAACCCGCCTGTGGCCTGGCGGTAGTTAACGGAACAGGAACAGATTTTGATATAGTGGATACACAACCGATCGAATCCGTGACCGTAAGCACAACATTATAGGTGCCGGCATTATACAAGTGACTAAAGGGAGTATCAACAGCCGTAATGTAATTCGGCGAACCGTCTCCAAATGACCATTTCCAGTCAGTAATTGGTATAATTCCATTTTGTTGTGACGAATCGGTAAATGAAACAGCCTGGGGTATTATACAACTCACATGAAGCAAAGCTCCAAAATTTGCTGAAGGGCCACGTACTGTAACAGGTATGGGATAAATTAATGAATCCTTACATCCTAATTTATCTTCAATAATAAGCTTTATATAATATACGCCCGTATCAGTATAAATATGACTGGTATTACCGGTAAGGTACAGCCCGTAGGTATTAAAATTCTGTAGGTTATCAATTACCTGTCTTACAGTACTGTCGCCAAAGTCCCAGGTGTAGAATTTTATTTTTGATGAATCAATACCAAGGGGGTAGAATTGTACATTACCGTTATTGCATATATTGGTGGTATTGGGTGTAAAGTCTGCTTTTTCATCAATGATGATGATTCGTTTTCTGCCGGTATCAACAATATTTGTGAGGGTATCCAGCCTGGTTACCGTGACAATATAAATCTTTTGGGGTGGTGAGTAATTATGTGTAACCGGGTTTAACGGCTGCGTTGTGTACAACGGAGAGCCATCGCCAAAATCCCAACTTTGCACTACCTTATTACTAACTGTGTCGGTAAAGGTTACACTATATTTATCTGCACAACTTTTTCCGAGGCCGAAACCTCCTCCTCCCCCACCTCCACCACCGCCGCCTCCGCCACCTCCTCCCCCACCGCCGCCGCCACTTCCGTCATCATCACATAGATCTATCACATCCACTTTTTTTGCGATTGTAGTATAAGTGCATTCCGATGTAATTATTGTGAGTGTTGGATAAAATGTCCCTGCAATAGTATATACATGAGAAGATGTGATTATCGATAAAGTATCATTTAAGGAACCATCGCCATAGTTCCATACAAAGCTTATTATGGGAACGATAAAATTACTCACCTCTGCTTTGAATGATACCGGTAATGGCACACAACCGCCCGGCGGAACATAGGTAAAGTTAATAACAGGCTGTACAATTCTGATATAGCTAAACGTGGCCGGGATACCGATACATCCTACGACGGTGTCCCTTGCCGTCAATGTTACCGTGTAAGTTCCAAAATTAGCATAATCATGTGGCACGGGTAAAGTATCATGAGTAATAACAAGCGGGGTACCATCGCCAAAATTCCAGGTAAATTCCAAATTTGTTCCGGATAAGGTATTATTGATAAAATTCACGGTAAAGGGTACTGCACAACCATTTATTTTTTCCGGAGTGAAACTAGTTACCGGACCCGCTTTTACATGAATTGGTTTTGTAATGGTATCCCCGCAGCCCTGCGCATTGTATGCAACCAGGGAAACCGTATAATCGTTGGGAAGTGCAAAGCTATGGCTGGTGGGTGAATTATTCTGTATTGCGCCGTTATCACTAAAAAACCAATTTAAATTATCAGGCGCAGGAGTTGAACTACCAATGAATTGCGTTGGAGTATTCAAACAAACCGTATCCGGTGCAGTTATAAAATACGGCACAAGTTCAGCGCCATTTTTTACATAAATCGTTTTTGTAATGGTATCGCTGCATCCCTGGGTATTATAGGCAATTAAAGTTATCAAATACGTTCCGGGATTTGTAAAACTGTGACTGGTGGGAGAATAAAACGGTGTTGCGCCATTATCACTAAATATCCATTTTACATAGTATGGAACAGGTGTCGCACTGCCGGCAAACTGTGTAGGAACATTGATACAAACCGTATCCGGTGCAGTTATAATATAAGGGGCAACATTGCCGACATAAATTGTCCTGGTGGTTGTGGAACTGCAATTTTTACCAACAGAGGCAAATAATGTAACTGTATAGGTACCGGGTGCACTGTAAAAATGTGCAGGATCTTTTATGCTGCTGCTATCGCCATCTCCAAAATACCATTTATAATTATTGGCGGGACTGCCACCCGTTGTGGTGTTGTTAAAATTCGTGGTTAAGGTATCATTACAACTAAATGAGGCAGAAGGCGAAAAAGATGCAACAGGTTTACTGTACACCCGGATATATTGAAATTTAGACGCAGCGTCACTTTCACAGCCCCAGCTATTTTTTACAATAAGTGAAATATTATAATTACCTGCAGTGTTATACACAAAAGATGCATTTTGAACCGTGTTGCCGCCTGCTCCAAAATCCCAGGTCCAGTCACTAACCGTACCGGTGGATGTAGTGGACAGATCGGTAAATATTACATTGTGCGGTATACAACCTGCTGTATCACTTGCTAAAAAATCCGCTACCGGTTTAGGATGCACGATAACCGAATCTGTTTTGGTTTTTACATCACCGTTGGCAAAAGTTACTGTAAGATTTATATAAAATTTTTGAGCTGTCAGGTAATTGGTACCCACGATTGCAGCTCCATTTGGAATGATAGTACCATTGCCCAGGTTCCAGTCCCGGCGAACGACAGCTCCTCCGGTAGAAGTCTCCGTAAAGTTTACACTGCTTAAAGGTATACAGCCACTAAGTTTGCTGATGGTGAAATCAGGAGAGGTTTGGGAAAATAAATTGTTGTGCAGGAATAATATTAACACAAAAAAAAACAAAACAGGTTTATTCACCCCCGGATAAAAGGGATTCAGGCTGTTTCCTAAAGTATTGCTCCAAATCTTCATCGCCTAAATTTCATTATCAAAAGATGGGTTCCAGGGAAAATAGGAAAGATAACAGACTTAAAAACCATCATGATCAATTGAGGTTGGTAAGTAGTATTAGTCAATTATTCTTTCCCTGAAGGTGTTTAAATCTCATTTACAATGTTAAATATAGTATTAAGTTCTGCCTGGGACACAATAACCCGGAAACTGTTATTATCTCGCTGCACCAATAATAAGATCGAATTGTCTTTAGCAGCATCGTGGTAAATGCAGTTATTAAAAGTACGGACTTAATATATATTAAATATCCCCCTTTAAAGGTATTTTAAGAAGGCAGGAAAGAGAAGGATGCGGGAGATTGATAATTGATCCCGGTTTTTCAGGAATAATTTTGTGCAATTTCAGATTATGCTGCGAAAGGGGTAAATCAGTGATTTTTTATTTGCGCTGCTTCGAAAAACAATTCTGCTGAAATATAGGATAATTATGTATAATATAGCAAAGAAAAGAAACCAGGAGGTATGATAAACCCCGGAGGGATTATATTAATTTATTGAAAACCAATAAAAAGTATTTAGGCCTTCTGCAACAATACTGCCTGGCAAGTCTCATATAAAACTGAGCTGGACGGGGCCTGGTTGGAATTGAATTGCCACAGGCTTTAGCCTGTGGAAAATGAAAAATGCAATGCGCTACGGCTTTAGCCGAATTGGATTTATGCATTTTCCAGATTGGTTTGGCTAAAGCCAAAAATGGATAAATTTGGTCCTCCAGCTAAAGCTGGAGGCAATTTATGAAACCACTTCCGGCCAATGCGGTGTATAATACTTGTCTGCAGCCAGACAGCAGGATGAATTATATATACACCATTCAAAATATATATCAAAGATTTGGCTTTTTTGGTCTAACAGGATCTTCAAAAGGATTCGCCCCCCTCACTTTTAGTTTCCTGCGATAAACTTTATCCCCGCAGGAAACATACAGGACACTAAAATCAGCGCCGCCAAAACAACAATTGGATGCCTGCCCGGTGGGTACTGGTATAATAGCATTTACACGCCCCAATTGATCGAGTACCTGTATACCCAGGCGTGAAGCAACATATACCCTGCCGGCTGTATCACATTTCAAACCATCAGACCATGCGTTGGTACTGGCATCCGGTACATGTAACCAGCCGAAACGCTGTTTATAAGCAAGTGTTCCATCTGTATTAATTTTATAGATCCACACCCATTGTGAAGCGGATTCTGTAACGTACAACTGTGTTTGATCCGGTGTGAGCGCAACACCGTTGGCAAATTTCAGTCCTTCGTCTACCACTATTTTTTCGCCATTGGGCCTGATAAGATAAAGTTTGCTTGGTTTTTCACTCCCGTCCGGGGAGGTAACATACATATTACCATTTCTTGCAACCACCAGGTCGTTAGCTGAAATGCTATCGGCCAGAACCGTCTCTTTTTCATTCGCATCATAGCTTAATATTTGCTTTGTTCCGCCCGCTACCGTATAGCGTTTCCCATCCGGGCCAAAAGATGTACCACTAGCTTTTTTGGCATCCAGTGGCAATGCAATCAATTTGCCATCAAGCTCCACTTTATATGTTTTTGAATTTGGAATATCCTGGTAAAACACCTCACCTGAAATATTGGCTGCCGTGCCTTCGGTAAATCTATAACCTTGCCCCACTAATTCCCAGCCCTGGCCAGGCAGCAATATATCACTTAAATATTGGTTCTTTGAAGATCCGGTAGTTACCAGTTTCGGCCAATCTTTCCATAACCAGCGCATGGCAGCAGGAAAAATTGACGTAGCCTGGTTGCCATTATGGCCTCCCTCTCCCCAGGCATGACTAATTTCATAACCGGAAAATAAGAGCGCCCGTTCCATTGTTTCGTTGGCCTTCCACCAATCGCCGCCATAAATATTAAGGTCATTGGATCCATCCTGTAAGAAGATCCTGATTGGCCTGGGTTCATATTTCCTGATTAGTGTGGGATAGCGATCGGCCCCGCGAAGTCCAACATAGGTGCCGATAGCGCTAAACACGCGGGAAAATGCCGAAGGTCGCTCCCATGCGGCTGTAAAAGCGCAAACAGCTCCGCTGCTTGATCCGCCGATAGCCCGGTCATTACCATTTTTCGATAACCGTATCGTACGGCCATCACTTGTTTTTTGTTTCTCTACCTCGGGCAAAATTTCTTCTATTATAAAGCGGGCATAAGCATCTCCCAGCCCATCGTATTCAAAACTGCGGTTGAAACGGTCATTCGCCGCTTCGGCCTTGGCCGCCAATACCCGTCCCGGCATAACGAAAACACCGATAGTTACAGGCATCTCCCTGCTGTTAATAAGATTGTCAAATACTACGGGCGCTTTCCATTGAATACCATCCTGGTTCACGTATACGCAGGCAGGTATTTCCGGCTTGTATTGAGCAGGAACATACACCCAATATTCCCGCCATGTTCCCGGGAATATGACAGAATTTTCAAAAGTAAATTTTAATACTTCGCCCTTGGGGACACCCGGCCGTTCAACGGAAGCGGAATCCATTTCATATTTTTCCGGCGACGTCTGGCCAAATATGATTGTTTGCAGAAGCATCATCACCACAAAAAATAATTTATTCATATTAGAGGGTTGTTTTAAGTTAGCTGGAATACTAATGTATCGTAAAATGATATTCCTTCTAAAGTTCTGCTTTCTTTTATAAATTACTTTCTTTTTGAATAAGAACTTTCAGAAAAAGGCGGAATTGCATTAGTGACCAGCATTTTGTACAGGGGAAAAATCTTAAATCAACACATATTATGCTGCGCAAGGGATAAATCAGTGATTTTTTATTTGCGCTGTTTCGAAAAACGATTCTGCGGAAATAAAGGATAATTGCGTTGCAATTATATACCAGGTCAGGCCGCGGCCTGATCCTGCAATGGAAACAAAATACGGTTCGTTCAGCAGGCTTTTGCTGATTTTGGTGCAGGAAATAGCCAGGGTATTAGTGTATGGTGGTTAGATTAAGGAATGGGAAAATATATCGTTATTATGCATTTGCAGATAAGCCTGAACAGGCTTAATTATTTATGATGTTATGCATCAGGGAATAATCATTTCTATAGAAACAGGGTAAGCTGAATTTTCACTTACCCTGTTTTTGCTTCTTTATTTGGCGCCATGGCGAAAAAAAACCGCCATCAAACTTCAGTTTATTATGTCCGGAAAGCAGTAAAATTATTCCGGAAAAATCGGGATACTTTAGTTTTATCCACCGCGGCGGATAATTCAGGCTACCTGCTTTTCTTTTTCAGACATTTCCAGGGTCGCAATTGATTTTACTGTTTTGATAATGCGCGCAGCTACTTTATATGGGTCAGCCGCACTATTGGGCCGGCGATCTTCAAGCCATCCCTTCCATCCTTTTTCAACTGCTCCGATGGGTATCCGGATGGATGCGCCCCTGTCAGACACTCCATAATTAAAATCGTAAATTGCTGCTGTTTCGTGTTTCCCAGTCAATCGAAGATGGTTATCCGGTCCGTACACTTCTATATGTTCTTTAACAAATGGACGGAACGATTCGCAAATTTCCTCAAACACTTCACGCTCTCCGCAGGTTCTTAAGACAGAGTTGGAGAAATTGGCATGCATACCGCTGCCATTCCAATCGAGATTGCCCAAAGGTTTGCAGTGCCAGTTTATCGAAATGCCATATTTTTCTCCAATGCGCTCCAGTAAATAGCGGGCTACCCAAACCTGGTCGCCGGCTTCCCTGGCCCCTTTGGCAAAAATCTGGAATTCCCATTGCCCGGTAGCAACTTCGGCATTAATGCCTTCAACATTCAGACCTGCTTCCAGGCAGGCATCCAGGTGCTCCTCCACCATGGCCCGGCCATAAGCTTTTCCGGCGCCCACAGAGCAATAATAAGGACCCTGCGGCCTCGGAAATCCACCTTCAGGAAAGCCCAGCGGTTTATCCCTTTCCTGGCTCCAGAGGAAATACTCCTGTTCAAAGCCGAACCAGAAATCGTTATCATCATCATTGATCAATGCCCTTCCATTACTTAGATGTGGCTTACCATCGGGAGTTAGTACTTCGCACATAACGAGCCATCCGTTCTTACGTTGCGGGTCTTTTACGATAAATGCAGGTTTCAAAATGCAATCGGAAGACCCACCCGGGGCCTGTTCTGTTGAAGAACCGTCGAAAGCCCACACAGGACAATCTTCCAGGCTGCCCGTGAAATCTCTTTCAATTTTTGTTTTGCTGCGAAGGCTTTGAACAGGCTGATACCCATCCAGCCAGATGTACTCTAATTTTGCGACTGACATGTTTGACTGTTTTTATTTTGAATAAATGTTGGTTTACACTTGTGGCTTTCGGTCGGAATTCTGAATTTTCCAGGTATTTCCATTCTATTTTAAAATTAAAATTATAGAAATTTATGAAATTATATACATTTATTTTTATATTATATGATAATTTATATAAAAAGCCCTGCTTTTTTTTATAAAATACCTATAATTTGTAAATATTATTTGCATTTGTTATTAATAATTGACAAATTAATCTGAATAGTTATATATATTAATTGTTTATTATGTATTATATCGTTTATATGATTTTATCTTAACAGGTCTTTTATTGCTTCAAAAGAGTTTTGAATAATACTAAACTAAGGTGAGTGAATGGCCGCCTGGCTATCAAAATGATGTTAGCAATAATAAGGATTTGCCGGAAATTTGCATGGATGAATCACCCAGGCAAATTATAAAAGAAACCAGGACCGCAATTAAAATGATACCAGGTGATGCTGCAAAGGAAGATTTTGGATGCGAAAGATGCGGGTTCAAACATATTTGTTGGTATCTGAGCAATTAACAGGAAATCGAATGGCAATTTACATGTGAAAATGCCAGGATAAAATTACTAATACTTTACCCGTTAATTCAGGTGTGACATGACACCAGATATAGACTGCGCTATACCTGCTTATTATCTGGCATAGTTCACAACTCAAAGCCGGGTAAGGCTTCTACAAAATAAGGGCTATTTTAAATAACTGCCGTTATGGCATTTCCGGGAAATTTCCAATACCAGAGTGAAAGCAGAGTAAAAGCAGAACAAACGCTGAACAAACCCAGAGTAAAACAAGCTACCTGAAAAAATACGTTCCAAACAGGCAAAAACAGGCCAAAATCGGGCAAAATGGTCGAATATGACCTAGATGAACTCCGTTCTCCCTGACTTATTGGCTTGAAATTTCCAGCACAGCCTGGGCGTTTTCTCCTCTGCCCGGTCCCCTTCATTCAGGCAATTTGGGGTATTGAGGGGCTACGCAGGAATGTGCCGGGAAGTAAAACAAGGACTACTCAACGTGAAAATTCGCGGACCATGAGTCATTATATGTTTGACATAACATTAGTATTTGCTTCGATACTAAATTAATGTCACCGCGCTAAGGTTTGTTTTTCCAGGTAATGGAATCTTTGCTATATTAATGTCACCGCGCTGCGGTTCGTCATGTATGTCATGGTAATTTTTATTATATTAATATCACCGCGCTGCGGTTTGCCATTTATGTTATGGTACTCTTTGCTATATTAATATCACCGCTTTGAGGTTTGCCATTCCATGTGATGTAATCTGTGCTATTTTAATGTCACCGCTCTGCGGTTTGTCATTTATTTTATGGTACCCTTTGCTATATTAATGTCACCGCGCTGCGGTTCGTCATGTATGTCATGGTAATTTTTATTATATTAATGTCACCGCTCTGCGGTTTGTCATTTATGTCATGGTACCCTGTGCTATATTAATATCACCGCTCTGCGGTTTGTCATTCATGTCATGGTACCCTGTGCTATATTAATACCACCGCTCTGCGGTTTGTCATTTATTTTATGGAACTCTTTGCTATATTAATGTCACCGCTCTGCGGTTTGTTAATTATGTTATCGTACTCACTTTGCTATATTAATATCACCGCTCTGCGGTTTGCCATTCCAGGTAATATATTCCGGGCTATATTAATATCATCCCCGGGGTTTGTTATTCATTTTATTGTCATCTTTATTACATTAATATCATCCGGGGTTTGCATGCGTTATTGACGGGCTTTGCTTTCTATATTAAGGGGATAACTTCGGGGTTTGGGTACTCCTGATATTTGATTCGATCCTATCTTAATGTCACCCCTCAGGGGTTTGTCATTCCTGGTGTCAGGACAATTTAATTATGCAACAATTTCTTAATTTTCAGAGTGAAGGTTATTCATCGTAATAATATACTTGTACCTTTTTTTGCGTAGACAACGCCATCCTGGCCAACACATTCCAACATCCAAACAACCGTTTGCTGTGGTTGTGGAATGCCTTTGAATGTGCCATCCCATCCAGGCTGTCCATTTTTCCTTTCAAAGATTAAATTTCCCCAACGGTTATATACCCTGAAATAACGTACCTCATTAACTCCTTTTAATATCGGGTGTAAAAAATCATTTCTCCCATCTTCATTTGGAGTGAAGGCATTAGGTACATATATCTCAACATTCTTAATTGTTTTCACCAATTGGGTATCGACCGTCAGGCATTCTGTGTTTGTTCTTATTTCTATGGTATAAAGCCTATCCAGGACACCTCTAAAAGTGGGTGTAAAACTGGTCTCGGTATTTAAGCTGGTTCCCGGTTTCCATAACACGTTCTCACCAATTTCCCTTGCCTTTAATAACAGGGGGAAATTAATAACAGCATATTCAACAGGATAGTTAATTCCCGGTTTTGCCTGATCAATAATTATTGGTTGTTTCCGTGTCGAAATGCTACATCCATCAGCATTTTTAAGAAAGGCATAATATTCACCCCCAGCGTATACCCTCAAAGTTGGCAGGTCTGCCCTGGTAATCGCGATGTCATTTTTGAACCATTGAATAAAATCTGTTGGTTGAACTTTTAATATCGCGCTATCATCATTGTCAACACAAAAAACTGCTTTACCGGTTAATTGCAACGAATCATCAATCAGGGAAGACCTAATGACTACGGTATCCTTACTAAGACAACCACCACCACTACTATTGGTTGTTACAACGTAGGTAGTCGTTAAAATCGGGGTAGCAACAGGATTTGCGATAACCGCGCTGCTCAGGCCGGCAACAGGCGTCCATCTATAAACCAGACCTGGTCTGGGAATTGTGCCTATCTGAACAGGATTCCTGTTGCAGGACAGGCTATCCCTTCCTGCATTGGCGGTTACCTTAAGTGAATCTTTTAGTAGCGTAAATAAAGTTTTCGGACAGCCATACCCGTTATAAGGCGTTAATTTTACCGCAAGCGTTGTGCCTGAAGCTGCCGGAGGCGATAAGGTAAGTATTTGTCGTGTACCAAGTACGTTCGTTAAAGTGCTGTCGTACCAAGTATAGCCATCGAACCCATAAGGTGCTATTACATTTATTACAGTATCATCAGGGCAAAACGTTGCACCCACAAAACTTCCGCTACATTCAGAGTTCACGTCAATATACGCATATCCAAAATGTCTTCTAAAAGTACAATCGGCCGTTTTAAAAAAAAGTTTGATGGTTTTGCCTGCGTTCCCGGATAAATCAACCGAGACCGCTGACCAGTCTTTATACAAAACGGTGGTTGTATCTCTTTGGTCTGAAACTAAAAAACCGGGCAGGGATGACCCTACAGCCACAAAAGCAAAGGAAGCACAACTGATTACTGAATTATCTGTTACATTGGTGATTTCAATTTCCATTCTTGGTTGTTCATTGATCCTGTGATTGGGTGACTGAAATACAACAGCATAGTGATAAATAAGCGAATAAGAATTCTCATTTGGCGGAATGGTAAATTCGTATGAGACTCCTTCTGCTTCTCCTCCGGCCGTAGTGCTTCCTAGTCTTATTGAATGACCGCTGCCGTTGGGGCAACTAACCGGGAAACCTCCATAGGGATCCAATTGACCTGAATTTGCAGTGTACATCGTATGTTTATTGTAAACAGGGCCATAGGAAGGGGACAGTGAAATCAGATTCTGATCACCAACGGCGGCTGTAAAACCGGTGTAACAGGTCCATCCGTCAAAGGTTCCGGTCTCAAAATCAATATTGGGAGGACAGGTCTGTGCGTAACTTGTAAAACTATAAGAAATACAGAATAAACCATGGGTTAAGAAGGGCAATAGAAAACTATAAAACCACTTTTTACTTTTTTTCATGGCTTCAAAATTCTGCACTTTACCATTTTATGATAATTAAAGGTAGGATTTAATTCAATCATAATTAAAAAGCCATGAAGGAATATGGATTTTTTCTTAAAGCTTATACAAACTGACATTAATGAATAAACGGGTAACCAGGTATCAGAAATTTCTTTTGACGCCAAATTGGGTTATGACCCGGAATTGCATAGTTGCTCGTACATATAAAACCCTTTCAGCCAAACTTATTATCTGTCAGTAACTTCCAGTCTTCCATATTTTCAGGTTTTAAAAACAGTTGTAACCTTTCAGCATCAGGCGGATATTGCCCCATTGTTTTCAATTCTTAATCCAAAAGAATTTCTTCCGAGCCAGCAAGATCTGCCGCCATACATATAACTGAAAACAGGGATATCGAATGGGTCACGTATGGCATTGGTGTTTATTTCATGCCTGGTTAAATGCACCTATGGATGGAAATTGCGACGGTATAACTCCGGGGTTTGCCATTCGCACTAATCTATTCAGTGCTATAGTAATGTCACCCCGCTGGGGTTTGTTATACTTGTTGATGAATTTTAGTCTATATTAATGTCACCCCGCTGGGGTTTGCATACTTTCTAATGTAATCATTGCTATAGTAATGTCACCCCGCTGGGGTTTTGTCATTTTTTCTAATTTAATCTATGCTATAGTAATGTGACCTCTCTGGGGTTTGTAATTCTTGTTGATGAATTCTAGTCTATATTAATGTTACCTCTATGCCGTGATATCAGGCTAACAAGTCAAACCAATGCATCATACAACACTTCAATGGTGTGCAGGGCCTTTTTCCCGGTTCCGTCTTTTACCTGATGGCGGCAACTGGTTCCCGGGGCTGCAATAATAATATCCGCGGGTTGATTTCTTACTGCGGGAAATAAAACCAGTTCACCGATCTTCATGGAAAGATCATAATGCTCTTTCTCATAGCCGAATGAACCAGCCATACCACAGCATCCGGAAGGGATGGTTTCAACGGAATAATTTTCGGGGAACGACATCATTTTTACAGAAAAGGCAACGGATGAAAGGGCCTTTTGCTGGCAATGCCCATGCAGTTTGATCAACCTTTTTTCCCTAGTGAACAAAGACCGGTCAATATTTCCTTTATCAATTTCAATCGCGATAAATTCATCTATCAAAAAAACGTTCTTAGCCAGTTCTTTTGCTGCCGCGAAATTATTATCGTCCGCCAGGTCAATATACTCATCCCTGAAGGTTAGAATTGCGGAAGGTTCTATACCGACCAGGGGGATACCGGCACTGACTAATTTGCTTAACAGGGATATATTTTGATTGGCGATTTTTTTTGCATCCCTGATCAATCCTTTGGAAAGCCAGGCCCTCCCACTCTCTTCATGATCCGGGATGACTACTTCGTATCCTAATTTCTCCAACAACAAAATTGCTTTGATACCGATTTCCGTATCGTTGAAATTGGTAAACTCATCGCAGAATAAATAGACTTTTTTGTTAGCCTTTTGAAGGTTGCCAGGGTTTTCCGTCTTTCTTTTATTATGCCATTTTTTTAAAGTGAAGCTATACAAAGTTGGCATGGATCTTTTCACTCCAAAGCCAACAATGCGTTTTATAACATTGCCTATGAGTGGAGTAGTCATCATAAAATTATAGGCGCCAGGCAATAAGGCTCCCATTTTTGCGGCAGCACTAAAATTTGCGATCAGTCTGGACCTGAAAGGCACGCCATTGGAATCATAATATTGTTGCAGAAACTCAGCTTTTAATTTAGCTACATCTACATTGGACGGGCATTCTGACTTACATCCTTTACAACTCAGGCAAAGATCCATTACTTCATAAATTTCCTTATGGTCAAAGCGGTTCATCTTTTCAGAATTGGTAAGGAACTCGCGCAATATATTCGCTCTTGCCCTCGTAGTATCCTTTTCATTTTTAGTGGCCATAAAGGAGGGGCACATAGTACCCCCCGATAAATGGGTTTTGCGGCAATCGCCCGAACCATTGCATTGTTCTGCGTGCTGCAATACATCCTGGTTATTATAACGAAATACAGTTTTAAAAACAGGGGTCTTTTGCCCGGGCGTATAACGCAACATCGTATTCATGGGGGGCGTATCAACGATCTTATTGGGATTGAATATATTTTCGGGGTCCCAGGTGCGTTTAATGGTTCTTAGGAGTTCATAATTTTGATCCCCCACCATTTGTTTAATAAACTCTCCGCGTAGTCTGCCATCTCCATGTTCTCCGCTTAAAGAGCCATTATATTTTTTTACCAGGGTGGCTATCTCCCCGGCAATGGTTCTAAACAATTTATTGCCTTCTGCCGTTTTGAGATTGATGATGGGTCGCAAATGAATCTCGCCTGATCCCGCGTGCGCATAGTGTACTGCGTGCAAATCATGCTTTACCAGTATTTTATTAAATTCGGTTATATATGCCGGGAGATCTTCAACAGCTACAGCAGTATCCTCGATTACGGGAACCGCTTTTTCATCACCAGGTAAATTACCCAGCAAACCAAGTCCGGCCTTTCGAAGCGACCATATTTTTTTGCTGTCGTCTCCAAATAATAATGGGAAATGATAGCCCAGTCCAGCCGCGCGCAATTCCGCTTCCACTCTTGAAGCGATGCCAATAATTTCTTCCCGGGTACTCCTGGCAAATTCCACTACGAGGATGGCGCCGGGATCTCCCAGTACAAAAAAGCGGTTCTTACTTTGCTCAATATTGCCTTTGGTACATTCTAAAATATAATGATCGATCAGTTCACTTGCACTGGGTTTATATTTCATCGCTACAAGGTTGGCGAGTAAGGCTTCGTTGATGCTGTTGAAATGTACGCAAAGCAAACCCGTTTCTTTGGGTGGTAAGATATCCAGGTCCAGTTTTATTTCAGTCAAAAAGGCCAGGGTTCCCTCCGATCCTGCTATCAGCTTACAGAAATTAAAATCTTCTTCGCCTGCGGTAAATGGTGCAGAATCCAATAAAACATCTACGGCATAACCCGTATTCCTCCTTTCAATTGACTTCTTTGGGAATTCCTTTCTTATTTCCACCTGGTTGTCATAGTTGCTTAACAGGGTCCTTATTGATTTGTAAATATTTGCTTCCAAATCAACTCCTTCACATTTCCGGTGAAATTCGTCCGGACCAATCGCTTTAAAGGTGGCTAAATTTCCGTCGCTCAATAAAGCACTTACTTCCAGCAAATGCTCTCTCACACTACCATACACAACGGAATTGGATCCGCAGGAATTATTACCCACCATGCCGCCGATCATGGCACGGTTAGCGGTGGAGGTTTCGGGGCCAAAAAATAAGCCATGCGGTCTCAAAAACATATTCAGTTCGTCACGTATAACGCCCGGCTGGACACGAACCCAACCCTCTTCTTTGTTTAGCTCAATAATTTTTGTAAAATGTTTTGAAACATCCACTATGATACCTTTACCCACCACCTGCCCTGCGAGCGAAGTACCAGCGGTACGGGGTACCAGGGAAGTTTTTTCGGTACGGGCGAACTGAATTAATTTTTTCAGGTCACCTATTGATTTGGGAACGGCCACTGCCAGCGGCATTTCGCGATAGGCGGATGCGTCGGTGGCATACAGGATCCGCATGGTGTCATCAAAATATAATTCGCCTTCTAAGTCTTCGGAAAGTTCATTCAGCCTTTGGTTCATTGGTGATCAGGTCTTTAGGTCTTTGCTAATAAAATATAAAATTAAACCATTTTCGGATAGTTATGGCCGCTGATAACTGCTAAGAAATAAAATACTGATATTTTTAAATATAGAATTATTTATCGGTTTTTTGAAGCTGAGAGCCGGATCTATGAAATAATTGATGCAGGGATTTGTCTGGCCGGGGTAGTGAGGAACCAGGGGGGAGACAGGGTTAGACCAGGATCAGGT
>JBDTWP010000043.1:0-27677 GCA_040006615.1 Ferruginibacter sp. | reverse complement strand
CCTTCCTGGTAATTATGAAATGATTCAAAAAAGTATGGATGCATTCAACAGCAAGGGATAATCATAGATATTTGAGTCAAAATGATTTATCAAAATTTATTAAAATAGTATAATAAAATGGTGATATTAATCAGCGATTCAGATGATCCTGGTCACAGAATTTACTGGTAATTATCTGGTTGCCACATAGAATAATAATCTAGTGTCATGTCACACTTACTATGACGTTTAAGTTTGTTTCTTTGTAGAAAAACTACGATCAAATACAAGGTTACGCTAAGTCTGAAAGAGATGAATTGATGTCTATAACAAAGGGAAGTATCCATTCATCTAAAAAAATAATGCAGGCATTGATACTACTGAATTGCGATGATGGTCAATTTGTAAAACTTTACCCGTTAATTCAGGTGTGACATGACACCAGGTATATACTGCGCTATACCTGGTTATTATCTGGCATAGGTCACAACTCAAAGCCGGGTAAGGCTTCTAGCAAATAAGGGCTATTTTAAATAACTGCCTTTATGGCATTTCCGGGCAATTTCCAAAACCAGAGTAAAAGCAGAGTAAAAGCTGAACAAACCCAGAGTAAAACAAGCTACCTGAAAAAATACATTCCAAACAGGCCAAAACCGGGTAAAATGGTCAAATATGCCCTAAATGAACTCCGACCTCCCTGACTAATTGACTTGAAATTTTCTGCACAGTCTGAGCTTTCTCCTCTACACGGTCCCCATTATTAAGGCAATTTGGGACACTGAGGGATTTGAGGATTATTATTTAACATGTTCTAAAGTCCCCGGAGCATTCAACACACCAGGATCATGTTTGTATTTAAATACCAACGGAAAAATAATGGCCAGTACCAATGCATATCCCGCAAAGGCAAACCATATGCTGGGCCAATCCGTAGCACCATTCCTGGTAAAATGATCAACCACCAAACCTGCACCATAACCCCCGCACATCGCGCCAATGCCATTTGTCATGAACATGAACAAACCCTGTGCACTAGCCCTCATATTTGGGGGAGCTTCATTTTCAACAAACAGGGAACCTGAAATATTGAAAAAATCGAAAGCCATTCCGTAAATGATCATTGACGCTATTAAAAAACTCATTCCCTGTACGCTGCCTGGATTCCCGATACCAAATAAACCGAATCTTAAAACCCAGGCGAGCATACTCATCAGCATGACGTTCTTAATACCAAATTTCTTTAAAAAGAAAGGTATGGCAAGAATGAAAAGTGATTCGGATATCTGGGAAATGGAAAGTGTAAAAAGCTTGTGATTAACCACGAAGGAATCGGGGTAAACTGGTTTAAAACTTTCTAGGAAACCAATTCCAAAAGCATTTGTGATCTGCAAGGCAGCGCCCAAAAACATTGCAAACACAAAGAAGATGAACATTTTTCTTTGTTTAAATAATACAAATGCATCAAGCCCCAATGACGAAAAAAGTGACCTGGTTTTATTAGATTTAACCGGCGGACATACAGGCATCGTAAATGCATAAAGCCCCAACGCCAAAGCAGCGACAGCGCTGAATATCAATTGCATTTTAGTGGCATCCCAATTACAAATATCAATGATCCACATGGCTGCTATAAAACCAATGGTTCCCCAAACCCTTATTGGTGGGAAATCTCTTACAATGTCAAATTCATTTTGTTCCAGGATAATATAGGATACAGTGTTGTTCAATGCGATGGTAGGCATATAGAACATGGAGTTTAAAAGCATTACCCAAAAGAAGATATTCGGATCTTTGACTGTTGATGCCCAAAACAAAATGCCTGCACCGATGACATGACAAAGTCCTAAAACCCTTTCGGCATTTATCCATTTATCGGCTACAATACCCATTAATGCAGGCATAAATAAAGATGCAATGCCCATTGTGGAAAACACAGCACCTATTTGCGCTCCTGTAAAATGCAATGTGCCTCCTAAATATCCTCCTATTGAAATCAACCAGGAACCCCAGATAAAAAACTGTAAAAAATTCATAAGAATAAGGCGGTGCCTGATATTGATCATGGGTTCCTGTTATTTATATATTTGAAAATTTAAATAAGGTAAAAACTTAATAGCATATTCTTTAAAATACCTGCATAACAATGAAACCGCTGAATAAGCGGATAAATGTTTTTAAAATTGAAAGGTATACAATTATTCAAAGAAAGAACAGGGCCTGGGCGGTACATTCGAAATTGTTGCCGGGGTTGGCAACCTTCACTGATTGAATTTCCACTGGCTTTAGCCAAAAACCTAATTCCTGTTCCTACAGCTTATTTATTTATATTGCGGTATAATGGCTTTTTGAAACTACTAATTTCAATTTACCATTATTTCAAAAAATCCTTTGATGCGAAAATATTACTTAATTACCGGCCTTTGTTTTCTGGGAATGATGGTAACAATGGCTCAAACTGTTACACCGGTATTAATCAATATGAAGCAACTGTCTGATTTTGAAATAAATCATCCCGGATTAACCAGGGATTGTGCAACCTGCTCCAAAAAAGAATCAGATGGTGGCTGGAAAGGGCTGATAGATATGCCGGTTCCAAAAGGCGCTACCATAAAAAAACAATACCAGGATAATTTAAGGCCAGTCTTGCCAGTCGACCAAACAACTCCCAACAGGCCACAGACTCCCTCACCTTCACCCAATCTGACTTTCCCGGGACTTCTTGACGAGGGACTGTCGATTCCACCGGATACGCATGGTGCGATTGGTTTGCATCATGTGGTGACTGCTACCAATGACTACCTGAGGGTTCATACCAAGACAGGAACAGTATTATCAACTGTAAGCATTGTGTCATTTACCGGTGTTGCAAATACCTGTGACCCCTATATTCAATATGATCCGGAATCAGAGCGCTGGTTTTACTCTGCAATTGATTGTGGTGGACAAAATGGTAACAGTGTGGCCATACTTGTTTCAGAATCAGATGACCCAACCGGGAATTGGTTCCGGTACTCATTTGTTCCAAATTTACCCAGCGGCCCTTTTTTTTTGGATCATCCCTATCTTGGATTTGATAACAGGTGGTTGGTAATTTCCGGAAGAAAATTTCCGGATGCCGCTTCGTTTACAGGACCTGTTTTGTTTCTCCTTGATAAGGCCAGTTTGATTGCTGACGGTACACTGGTTTTTGGTATAAATGCACAGGCAATTGAAAAAACCACTACAGATGGTGACGCACCCTTACCTGTTACCCTTTTTGGGGTAAATCCAAATCCAAATTCTTTTTATGTTTTACAGAACTGGAATGCAGCTACTTCTACCATACGATTATCGACTGTAACAGGTAATATTCCCAATGCAACCTGGAATTCAGCAACAGCGGTGTTTCCATCAGGTGGTGACCCCTATACTACTTCTCCCGGTGATATTGTTGAGCAAACCGGCGAAGTGCGCAAACTGTCGACCAATGACGCCAGGATAAGTTCAGGTGTAATGGTGAACGGGAATATCTGGTGTGCCCAGCATATTGGTATTTCCAATACCAATGTTGCGGTGCAATGGTGGCAGTTGAATGGTGAGGCCGGTGGCAGTTTTGGAAATATTTTACAGCGGGGAAGGATTGGTGATGGAATTGAAAATAATTATCGTTGGTTTCCGTCAATCGCTGTGAATAAAACTGAAGATGTGATCATTGGTTATACCGTATCATCCAACACTTCCAGGGTGAGTTCTGCTTACAGCTTCAGAACTAATTTAACTCCGCTGAATACCACCCTGGAGGAGCATATTTATAAAGTAGGCCTAAGCACATATTATAAAACTTTTGGTGGCACGAGAGCAAGATGGGGTGATTACAGTCATAGTGCGGTAGATCCTGCAGATAAATCTTTATGGACCATCCAGGAATATGCAGATCAGCGGACAGGTACGGCGGACAACGATTCAAGATTTGGAGTATGGTGGGCACAGGTATTGCCTATATCTGCCCTGTCGCAAACAGATGCCGCCATTGGCTCCGTTGTTGAACCAGGCAGCGGGCTAATTTGTAACACAATTCTCACTCCGAAAATTACGATCCGGAATATTGGAACAGACACATTAAGAACAGTGGAAGCAGGAATGCTTTTAGATGGATCGCCACTGGGAGGAATCACCGCAATAAATAATTTATCCCTTGCAACTTTTGCTTCGTCGCCTGTTATAAACCTGTTACCGGATTTTGAACCGGCGGCAGGCGCACATGAGTTGAAAATATACACGAGAAATCCAAATGGAAACCCGGATCTTAGAACCAGTAATGATACGGCTACCGTAACATTTAGCATTGCCCCCACATTGGCTTTGCCTAACAGGGAAAGTTTTGAATCTTCAACTTTTCCACCTGCCAACGGATCTGTTATTATTAACGAAAATGCAGGTAGTATCACATGGAGAAGGTATACACAAGCGGGAAATCCCGGCAGGGCCTGTATCTACCTTAATGGATTTAACTATGAAGATGCAGGGGAGAGAGACACGTACAGGACGTCAAAAATAAATGTGGCAATATTGGATTCGGTGGAAGTAAATTTTAATGTAGCCTACAAAGAGTATGAAGGTTCCGCTGATTCATTACTGGTAATATATTCACCCGACTGTGGTATTACATGGCTTCCTACTGGTTATGCAAAAGGTGGGTCCGGTCTGAGTACTTCCTTAGGGACCACCGCTGACAACTTTGTGCCAAAATCATCGGAATGGCGAACGGAAAGATTGTTATTGAAAGATTTTTGTTCAAAAGATCTGAAATCAATAATGATCGGCTTTCAGTCATACAATGATTATGGAAACAATATTTATCTTGATGGGATCAATATAACCGGGTTTTCAAGTCCTCAACGAAACATTGTAGTGAACTCGATCAGTGAGCCCCCAATGGCACTCTGTACAAATAGTTTAACCCCTGTTGTTAGTTTCAGCAATGCAGGAACAGATACCATTCATACAATGAAAATAAATTACCAGGTCGATGGAGGTGCAATAACGGCTTTTAACTGGACCGGTAGTTTGGCTAAATGTAATACCGCTTCGGCAATATTGAGTGCGGCGACTTCCGTGGTAGGTACCCATGTGTTAGCGGTATTTACATCAGAACCCAACGGGTTGACTGACCAGGTAACGTCAAGTGATACTTTAAGAAAGACTTTTACGATCTATAATATTACTCCATTACCGACACCGGTCGTCGAAGATTTTGAGACAACCGATATTCCAGGGAATAACTGGGGCATACAAAATTCAGACGGATTGAAAACATGGACCAGGACAACCACCACCGCTAAATCAGGAATTGCCTCTTTGTGGATCAATAATCCTGCCGCCGAAAATGCAACAAGTGCGATTGATAATTTTATATCGCCCATTATTGACAACAGCCCCGTGGTAGATTCGATGTTTGTATCATGGGATTATGCGTATAAAGCTGGTGCCCGCTATCCAGGTTCCACCGTACTTCCACTGGATACCATGGAATTGTTAATTACCAGTGATTGTGGTGATTCTTTTACCAGCGTATGGAAGAAATGGGGTGAAGAATTACAAACAGTCAACGATCCAAACTATTCTAATACCACCTCATTTGTTCCGAATGTTCCTGAAGAATGGAAATCAGGCAGGGTTTTTCTTACCCCATATTTAGGATCAGGCAGTTTCCAGGTATATTTTTCCGCTAAAAGCAATAAACAAAATAATATCTGGATAGACAATGTCAATATCAGCTCCAAAACCCTGCCACAGCGGTTAAAGAACCAGGGGTACCTCATTTATCCGAATCCATTCCGCAATTCATTCCTCGTACACCATGTATTGCCACCTGTTGAATTAAGGGCAATGCAGGTATTTAATTCGGCCGGGCAGTTGGTTTGGGACAATCGTTATAATGCCAATGCGCTCACTGAATTGAATGTTGATCTGAAAAATCTTGCCAAAGGGGTATATATATTAAAAATGATCTATGCTTCCAGAATTGTGGTGGAGAGAATTGTTAAAAATTGATAGATTTACCGCAATTTATCACACAGGGCTTCACCCTGTGCTATTGTATTTCGACCTTTAAGGGCTGTTTTGCCGGGGTTTACCATTTTCTCTATCACAGTTCGATCTTGAAATAAAAAATTTTCGTCAATATTCGGGCTTCAAATTCGTGTCTGGGTGTGACCCTGGTGGTCTTTAAACAATAGGCGATTAGAATGAGCAGCCTCTTTTGTTTTAAAGATACACCTGTAGTAACTTCGCACAAAAATTCATAATGTACAGTTCTATTGATACTTTAATAAATAACACCGTTGATACTGATCTGAAAAAAATTGCAGAAAAAGTGAAGCTGCAAGAAAGAATAACCGATGAAGAAGGAATAAAGTTGTTTGAAAAGGGAAGTCTCGCCTTTGTGGGTTCATTAGCCAATTATATCCGTGAATTAAAACATGGTAATACGACCTACTTCAACCGCAACTTTCATATAGAGCCTACCAATGTATGTGTATTTAGCTGCAAATTCTGCTCTTACTCCCGTCTGTATGCGCACAAAGAGGAAGGCTGGGAACTAAGCATTGATCAAATGCTGGACATCGTAAAATCCTATGATGGCAAACCAATTACAGAAGTACATATTGTGGGAGGTGTGCATCCAAAAATGAATATGGAATATTTTATTGAACTGATGCAAAAAATAAAAGCGCACAGGCCTTCCCTTCATGTGAAGGCATTTACAGCCGTTGAATTAGATTACATGTTTCGCAAAGCGAAATTATCCACGGAAGAAGGAATGAAAAGATTACATGCTGCGGGACTCGATAGTTTACCAGGCGGTGGTGCGGAAATTTTTGCACCTGAAATCAGGGAACAGATTGCTGCCGATAAAGTAGATGCAGCCGGGTGGCTACACATACACGAAGTGGCGCATAACCTGGGAATGCATAGCAATGCAACGATGCTATATGGCCATATTGAAAACTATGAACACCGCGTCGATCATATGAGAAGACTGAGAGAACTGCAGGATAAAACAGGTGGATTTAATACATTTATTCCATTAAAGTTTAGAAATCATGATAATGAAATGAGTTATGTGCCTGAATCTACTATTAAGGAAGATATGCGGCTATACGCTATTGCAAGAATTTACCTGGATAATTTTCCTCACCTGAAAGCTTACTGGCCAATGCTTGGCAGGGAAAACGCCCAGTTAAGCTTAGCCTTTGGTGTAAATGATATTGATGGCACAATCGATGATTCCACCAAAATTTACAGCATGGCCGGCAGCGAAGAACAAACGCCGGCAATGAGCACGGAAGAACTGGTTACCCTTATCAAACAAGTGAAACGCAGGCCCGTTGAGCGTGATACATTGTACAACGTTGTAAAGGATTTTAGCGGTATTGATTTTTCTACAACTGGCATCCTCAATTAAATTAACAGCCCCCTGTCCCCGCTGCGGAGAGCCAACCTGAAGAATTTGAGATTGATTACTGTATCCGGGATTACCTTAATATTTGACAATGGAAGATAGAATGGATCTGATTATTATTGGTGGTGGCCCGATCGGTTTGGCCTGTGCACTGGAAGCAAAAAGCAAAGGTTTGAATTATATCATCCTTGAAAAAGGCTGCCTGGTGAATTCACTCTATAATTACCCGGTCAATATGACTTTTTTTTCTACTTCCGAAAGACTGGAAATAGGCGGCGTGCCCTTTGTAAGCAATAACGTAAAACCCACGCGCAGTGAATCATTGGAGTATTACAGGAGAGTAGCTGTTTCTTACTCATTAAAGCTCCATCTATTTGAGACCGCTTTAAAGATAATTAAGAAAGAGCCGGGATTTGAGGTGGTAACAAACAAGCAAACATATTCAACTTCCAACATCATTATTGCAACGGGATTTTATGATATCCCATTCCTGTTAAATGTAAAAGGTGAAACCCTTCCCAAAGTGACCCATTATTATAAGGATCCGCATTTTTATGCATTTGAAAAAGTATTGGTTGCAGGCGCCAGTAACTCAGCCGTTGATGCAGCATTGGAGACATGGCGAAAAGGTGCCGAAGTCACCATGGTCATCAGGGGTAGTGAAATAGGTCAGCGTGTGAAATACTGGGTAAAACCCGATATTGAGAACAGGATCCGGGAGGGGTCTATCAAGGCATATTTTAATTCAACCATTGCCGCGATCAGGGAAAAGGAAGCAGACATCGATACCCCAATGGGAATTGTTACCATTGCCAATGACTGGATAATTGCCATGACAGGTTACCAGCCTGATCTTTCTTTTTTACAAGAAAATGGTATTCAGTTAGCTGCCGATGAAATAAAAAAACCGGTTTATGATGAAGTCACCCATGAAACAAATATAAAAGGCATTTATTTAGCCGGCGTTATCTGTGGAGGTATGAATACACATAGGCTTTTTATAGAAAACTCAAGAGAACATGCGGTGAAGATCATTGAACATATCATTAGGAAATAAAAATTAAGAATTAAAAATTAAAAATTCCTGATGGATGAATCGTATATTATTTTCGACAGATCTTTAAGAATTTCCACAAGCGGAGCCTATGGTCATTTTTTCATTGTGTATTGCATAAACTACATTATGGCCAGGTAAAGGTACTCAGCATTTATCTTTCGCCTTCCCTCTACCGGTAACCAGGTTCGGGGCAATTCCTGCAAATATAGCCGGTACCAGTTCTTCTTACCGGAACTTCGGGCAAGGTGGTAAATAAAAATAAAAACGATTGCTCTTATTTAAACCCTATCTTGCAGTCCGTTAACTTTTTTACATACATAAGTTATTAGTCAATTCCCCTCCCGAAGACTGCTACAAGCCGATTTTTTTTCCCCTGCTTTATTTTATTATTATTAATCATAAAAACAACCAACATGAAATTAATTCCGGTAATTGTATTACTTACTTTTTTGAGCTGCAACAACGCAGAAAAAAAAGAAACCATGAGTATGCCCGGGGCATATAATATGTTATCACAATCGTGGAACGACGGCAAAACGGATACCACCTACACCACGCTGAAGCAACTAAAAATTTATACGGATGATTTTATGATGTACGGGAAAGTTAATCCTGCTGATTCTGTTTCCAGTTTTGGTATTGGCAGTTACAGCGCTGACACGGGAGTCGTCGTAGAAAAGGCAATTTATAGTGCTTCTGATACTTCAGCCAGTGACGTTGTTGCCAATTATACTTTACTGATTGAAAAAACACCCAAAGGATACAAACAAGTGATCCCTGAAATAGTATCACAGGGGCAGAAGATCAAACTTACCGAGGATTATGAGGCGGATGGGACAGTAACGAAATCACCTTTGGATGGTGCCTGGAAAGAAATTAAATACTATACTATCAAAGGAAAAGATACAGTAATAAACAAAGCGGTTCAATATAAAACCTATTATGCCGGTCATTTTATATTTGGACATACTTACCTGGATTCAACCGGTAAATTGCACACGGGGATGGGATACGGTACTTTTGAAATGAACGGAACAAATAAAGTAAAAGAGAATGTTTCCGCTTCAACTTATTACCAGATCAGGGGGAAAAGCTTTGATATAGATATTGAAATGAATGGCACCGATGAATTTAAACAAATAATTACAAACACCGATGGAACTAAGGATGTGGAAGTGTACCAACGGTTAAAGAAATAAAAAATACCAGTTTGTGAAATATAAAACTGTCTGAAAAAGTCTGCCTTACCAGGTGGACTTTTCTTTTTCTCTTCGCTGTACAACCAGGAAGGCGGTCTACCATTTATCTTAATTCCAACACCAATGATTGCAAATTCGTATTCCCGTATTTTTTAAGGAATATATTATTCTCCTAAAAATCAATGCAGACATTTTGGAGATGCTTATTTAATATTTACTTTTATACAAAAATGCCATGTCATTTAAGTTATTCTGTGTTCAGGTAGCTATCAATTTAACTACCCTTCAACTAACTGCGCAGCAAAACATATCTTCTCCGGATGGTAAAATAAAGATTGAAGTAAATACTTCAAACGAAATATCCTATGCGGTTGATTATGAAAATTTACCCATCGTCTTACCCTCCCGGATCAATCTGAAACTGGGAGATAACAGTTCCCTGTGGGATAATGTGAGCATTCAAAAAATAACGAAGGCTGCCATATCTGATTCAATCATTTCTCCTGTGCCTGAAAAAAGGATTCGCATAAAGGATGAATACAATGAATTAACCATCCGGTTCAAACAACCATTTAGTTTGATCTTTCGTGCGTACAATGATGGCATTGCTTATCGTTTTAAAACCCGCTTCAGGGATTCTATTATTATAAAGGAAGAAACAGCCCAATTCAATTTCCCGGCTGGTGGTAGTTTGTATTTTCCGGAAGTTGAAAAAAGATCAGATGCAGATAGTTTTCATACCAGTTTTGAAGCTGTTTATCAATATCGTCCCATTGATAGTGTCACCAGTGCTTCTCTCTTTTTTAATCCCATATTGGTAGCACCGGCACGTGGACCGAAAATAGTTATCACCGAATCTGATATTGAAGATTACCCCGGGATGTTTCACCGCGGTACCGGAACTAACAGTATCGTTGGTTGCTTTGCCCGGTATCCGTTAAAAGAAATGATGAATGTATCCGATTATCCGCAGTTGGTCGTTACGGAAAGAGCTGACTATATTGTGGTAACCAAAGGCAACAGGACTTACCCCTGGCGTGTAATGGCCATTGCCAATAAGGATGCGGAGCTACCCGGTAATGATATCGTATACCGCCTGGCCCCGACTTCCCGGGTTAAGGATGTATCCTGGATACATCCGGGTAAGGGTACGGATGAATGGATCATTGGCATCAATTTGTTTAACATTCCTTTTAAAGCAGGGATCAATACTGCCACCTATAAGTATTACGTCGATTTTGCCAAACAATTCGGCTTCGATCGTATCATGATGGATGCAGGCTGGAGCGATAATAAAGACCTCTTTAAGATTAATCCCGAAATCAATATGGAGGAACTGGCTACCTATGCGAAAAGTAAAGGCATACGGATAAGTATGTGGACATTGGCACTTACGCTTGACCGTCAGCTGGACAGCGCCCTGCTTCAATTTAGTAAATGGGGTGTTGATTTTATTATGACCGACTTTATGGATCGGGATGATCAGAAAATGGTAAACTTTTATTACCGAATCGCCGAGGCCTGCGCACAACATAAAATAATGATCATGTTTCACGGGGCGTTTAAACCTGCCGGTTTTAACAGGACCTATCCCAATGCGATCACCCGTGAAGCGGTTCTAGGATCTGAATATAATATCTGGAGTAATAAGTCCGATCCGCGCCATGACCTGCTATTGCCATTTATCCGAATGGTTGGGGGAGCGATGGATTATGAGCCTGGCATATTGGACAATGCCACTCAACAACAATTCAGGCCAGTTGCTGAAAAAGTAATGAGCATGGGAACAAGGTGTCACCAGCTTGCCATGTTTGTTGTGTATGATAACCCTATGCAGATATTTTCCGGTAATCCTTCCCAGGGATTACTGGAACCGGCTTATATGAAACTATTGGGTGGCATCCCTTCTACATGGGATGAAACAATAATTTTAGATGGAAAAGTTGGTGAATACATTTTTACGGCAAGGAAAAAGGGTGATGATTGGTATTTAGCCGCAATGACCAACTGGCAAGAAAGAACATTAATAGCTGCCTGTAATTTTTTGGAGGAAGGCACTTATGAATATGAAAGCTGTGAAGATGGGATCAATGCCAACCGATATCCTTCAGACTATAAAATCGCAAAAGGAACAATTAACAATAAGCAAACCATTGAAATACCGATGGCCAAAGGCGGAGGCTATTTTATCCATTTGAAAAAACTATAAATATTGAAAGGCTCTTTGTGTACCGTATATACCTTATATACCAAATTACCATTCAATCTTTAGTCTTTGTTACAATATCCGTTTTTCCACCCTGCCCTTTCGCCGTGGTCACAATTGTAGCTGCCTCCTTCGTTTGCACGGACTCCCCCCCGGTTTCCACTTCAACCATTTTGGTAGTAACTGCATATTGATTCGGGTAAATTTTTGAACCATATTTTACGGCATATGCCTTGGTAAATTCTGCCCCAAAATATAAAATAAGTGATGAATAATATACCCACAATAACAGAATGACCAGGGAACCTGCGGTACCATAGGTACTTCCCACATTGCTTTTACTAATATAAAACGATATACCAAACTTACCCAACATAAACAAAACAGCAGTAGCAAATGCGCCTGCAATTACATCTTTCCACCTGATATCGGCATCGGGCAATACCCTGAAAATTACACCAAATATTATGGTAGTTACGCCAAGGGTTATACAAACATTCATAATATAAAATACTACAATGGCTATTTCAGGAAAACGGTTACTTAAATGGTCGCTAAAACCATCAATTATGGCGCTGATACCCAGGGAAACCAGCAATAAAAAACCGAGGCCTATAATAACAGAAAACGAAAGAAACCTGTTTTGCAAGAACTTGACCCATCCTCTTTTGGGCTTTGGCTTCAGACCCCAGATGCCATTGATTGAATCCTGTATTTCTGCAAATACAGTAGTAGAGCCCACCAGCAAGATAATGCCGCCAATGATTGCGGCGATCTTGCTTTTACCAGCGAGCGAAGCGTTTTTAATTATTTGTTGTAATTGAATGGCAGTATCGGATCCAACAAAGCCAGCCAGTTGGGAATAAATTTTTCCTTCCACCGCTTCCTTACCCAAAAACAATCCGCATAAAGAAATGATCACAATCAATAATGGCCCCATGGAAAAAACGGTGTAATAGGCTAATGAACCGCTTAGCTTTGTTACCCTATCTTCATCAAAGCCAATAAAAGAATTTTTAAATACTCCCAGCATTCCTTTAAAACTAATTTTTGGAGGCATACTCATCTTTTTTTGATTTATTACAAAAAGGCAGCCAAATAATCCAGGTTCGATGTGATACTCTGTAATTATATTAATTCTGCTGCGATTTGTATTGGATCACTTTGTATCTATCTTCAATTTTTCCAACTATGTTATACTTATGTGAAGATCGAAAGAGCGGTAAGATTATTGCACTAATAAATCGTCTTATAGATGGTCATCACTTTGAAATCATTAGTATTAACAATTAAAAAGACACAAATGAAAACTACAATAACCAGTGCCTTTAAAATGTATTCTCAAAAAGCAGGTATTATCATGCTGTTGATTTCCTGTTTTTATGGTATGAATGCACCGGCCCAAAGCGACAGAAGAGGAGATCAAAGAAACAGGAACCAGGGTGACGCCCCTGCCAGGCAAAGTATGAGGAGAGAACAAACCAATCATCAGCGAACGCCGAATATTAATCGTTCACCGGCCCAGGCGGGTAACCCTGGCAATTCAGGCATAAATCCGGAGCGAAATATTCCCAGGATAAATAATAACAATGCCGCCCGCAGGGGAAATGGATATAATAGTACTGAAAACAGAATTAACCAAGCTGGAAATGGCAATTACAGCCGCCCCGGCAATAATTTTAACAATCGTGACCGTGGTAACTGGGGTTACAGCAGAAATAATCATTACAGGAGACCCGTTTATAATGCACATAACCCTAACTGGCGTTATACTTATGCTCCAAGACGTAATAGTATTTTCAACACCCTTCCATTATCCTATTTTAGTATAAATTTTGGTGGATTTGGATACAGGTATTACGACGGAATATACTATCGCCCGTACAACAATATTTTTAGGGTGGTAGCTCCTCCAATAGGTATTTTTATAAATACACTACCGTTTGGATACAGTAGAATTTACGTGCACGATTATCCCTATTATTATTATAATGGCACTTATTACGATTACCGGAATAATAATTACACGGTTGTTTCCCCGCCCGTTGGCGCGGTTGTTGAAAGTATACCGGACGGTTACGAAACCCTTACCATTGATGGAGAGACATACTACGAAGTTGATGGCGCTCAATATAAACCCGTGGTGCAAAAAGATGGAACGATATGGTATGAAGTGATTAAGGCGAATTAGGGGAATGTTTACCCGTTACTTTAATTAAAGTATACAGCGTAAATAACGCATAACCGGTAGACAGGCCTTTTAAGGTATCGTATTGGAGGGTCAGGTTATTCATATCGGTCTAATGTCAATAAAGGCTATTTCAGAATTTTTGAAATAGCTTTTATTATTTCCACTCAATGACAGAATCCTGCGAAGGTTGATATTTTCATTATTTACCTTATCTGCTTCATACCTGGCCTCACTCCTGTTTGCTTCTCCCAAATACCCCTACTCAAATAAATTCTCCCTGCGGATTCCCGGTCCCGGCCTTCCTTTCCCATTCAGTTTCCCTCGCCTGAAAAACGGAGTAAGGTCCGCAACGCCTCCTCAAAGCAGAGTAATCATCTTCGCACACACAATAAATTTAAAAAAAATATAGAAAATTGTTGCATTTAAATACAATGTTTTCTATATTTAAGTTTAAACCTGTACCTCTATAGATCCTCTATTGAAACGTATCCTGTAAATCATAATTATTTTTTAACCCCCAAAAATTACATCATGAAAAAAGTCAATCATTTGTATTATTTGCTGTTGTTTACTCTGCTGTCAGTTATAACGGCTTGCCAAAAAGAAAAGCAGGAACAAATTCCTGTAAACGAAGAAATACTTTCCGTTTCAGAAAATGTGCTTGTCCCGGAAACAGAGAATTTATCTGTTGCTTCCCGTAGAAAGTTCACCCCTTGTAATACATTTTATGGACCGGCGGTTAAAATGGGTAATGGTTATATCCGCTCATGGATCAACATAAGCAAAGGAGATAACAAACCATGGGGTATTGGAATTGAGTTTACCTGTAATTCTTTCCGTAACCTTCCTACAGACCCTTTGAATTTTGAAGCCAATACATTTATTTTGAAGCTGCATCATAAAGCAATAGCTACGACCCCCTTCAATCATATTACTATCAACTGGGAGCCTGAAGGACACGAGCCTCCTGGTATATACGATGTTCCGCATTTTGATACGCATTTTTATAAAATTTCTGTAGAAAACCAGAATTTGATCACCGGTGTGCCCGGGCCAGTTCCTTCACCGGGTTATCTTCCTGCTTCTTACGTCATCCAGGGAGGAACAGTTCCTCAAATGGGTACCCACTGGCTTGATCCCAGTTCACCAGAACTACCACCCACATCGGCACCGTTTACACATACATTTATTTACGGTTCAAACCAGGGGGATGTACATTTTTTAGAGCCAATGATCACCAGGGCTTATTTTTTGGCAGGCAAGAGTGTGAGCAAGCCTTTTCCTCAGCCAATTCATTTTTCTCCATCCCAAACAAATTATCCCACTGTATATAAGATATGGAAGAATTCAGAAAACGGCAGAAGCTATGTTGCGTTAACCGATTTTGTATTTAGGTAATTAATCTATTGAAGAATTTTACCTCCGGTTTCTAAGAAGGTGGAATAAAAGCCATTACTAATTGGCCATTTGAAAACATTATTTTACATAATAGGCGCCAGGGCGATAAAAACTGACGACGAGTTCTCACTTTTTACCTGGCGCTTCCATTTTCAAATTTTCACATAAAAAATAACCTATTAACAAAGTATTGGAGTCAACGCTATAGGATGCCCCCAGGTCCCCAAGGCTACCGGGGTGCATTAAACTGTTTAAGTCAAAATAATAGTGCCAGGGCGAGAAAAACTATCTATTTATCATATGTTGGTATTATTATTTTACTCCAAAATAATAAAATACTACTCAAACAAATCTCCCTGCGGATTCCCGGTCCCGGTCTTCCTTTCCCATTCCATTTCCACGCTTTTAGAAAATTCGGTAAGCTTTGCTCCTACCGCTTTCCAACCCATCACCTCTACCATATTCAATACTTTGAATTTAGCCCTTCTTACCAGTTGGCCTCGACCGGCCCTCACTATTAATACCGGTTCATCATCAGTGGTTACCATCTCCAGGCGATTGTCTTTTCCTTCCTTGATAAAAAAGAATTTGCTGTGCAGCGTAGTAGTTTCAATTTTGAACCGTTTAATATTGTACTGAAATTTTTCGTTGTCGAGATATACTGCTGTAATCACTTTTTCAGGCCTGAATTTCTCCATTAGCAGAACCTTTTCTACATCAAACCGCTGTGTCAATTCCTGGTCTGTGATTTCATAGTTCCCATCATTATAAATAACTAACATCCTGTCGGCTGCATCGAATTTACCTAAGTACTCCCCCTTTTCCTCTGTATTTAACCGGCCAAATTTATTATCAAACCATAGTTTCTTGGCATCCAATGTTGACTTGCCCGCTTCTTTGAACTTAATGGATTTAACAGGGTATTTCGTTACCTGGTTACCAATACTCCCCCTGCCTTTTATATCCTGTTCTTCAAAATAAAATTCCAGTTCCTTCTTATGGGCGCTGCAACCCGGACTCAGAACAATCTTTACGACTTCAGCTTCCCCGTTTGCATTGGCAGAAAAATAATGTACACGGCTTTTTTCTGCTCCTCTTGTAAGATCATATTCCTTATCCCTGGTTATGGCTGTCACATTAAAACGCTTCGCATAGCTTTTACCCGTTTTTCCATCTGCATAGATCATATTGTAGGTGGTGCGCTCATCATTTTTTTGAAAAACTGCTACATGCAATATATCCTTTCCGATAAACACTTTATCTGAAACCCTCACCACCTTCATGATGCCGCCCTTTGTAAAGGCAATAATATCATCGAGGTCAGAAACTTCCGCAATCAGTTCGTCTTTCTTTAAACCGGTTCCTATAAAACCGTCCTCGAAATTTGCATATAATTTGATATTTGCAATGGCAACTGATTTGGCCTGAATGATATCAAATAACCTGACTTCTGTTTTACGTTCCCTGCCTTTACCAAATCTTTTCAAAAGGTTTTCGTAATAGGAAATGGCATAATCAGTTAAATGCTCAATATCATATTTTACCTGTTTAATATCCGCTTCCAAACCTTTTATCTGCTCATTCAGTTCATCAATATCCAGGCGATAAATACGGCGAACAGGCTTTTCAGTTAGTTTTACAATATCCTCGCGGGAAATGTCCCTGCGCAATAACTTTTTAAAAGGGGTAAAGGCGACGTCAATGGCTACCAGCACTTTCTCCCAGGTTGAATGTTTCTTTTCTAATTCTTTGTAGATTTTTTCCTCAAAGAATATTTTCTCCAATGAGGTATAGTGCCATTTTTCCTGTAATTCATTGAGTTTGATGGCTAGTTCCCTCCTCAATAGCTCCTTCGTATTATCCGTAGCAGTTTTTAATAGTTCCTGCACACCTAAAAACTGCGGCTTATTTTTTACAATTACACAGGCATTCGGCGAAATACTTACTTCGCAATCGGTAAAGGCATAAAGCGCATCAATGGTAATATCCGGAGAAATTCCAACTGCCAGTTCAATGATGATCTCTACTTCAGCCGCGGTGTGATCCAGTACCTTTTTTATTTTTATTTTTCCCTGGTCATTCGCTTTTACAATGCTTTCCATCAATTGAGTGGTGGTTACTCCAAATGGGACACTTTTGATCACCAGTGTTTTTTTATCCTGCTCCTCAATGATTGCCCTTACTCTAATCTTCCCCCCTCTTTTGCCTTCATTATAATTAGTGGGATCCATTGTACCGCCGGTTAAAAAATCCGGCAGCAACTCAAATTTTTTACCCCTTAAGAATTTTATGGAAGCCTCTATCAGTTCACAGAAATTATGCGGTAATATTTTCGTTGCCAAACCAACTGCAATACCATCCGCACCCTGTGCCAGCAACAAAGGAAATTTCATCGGCAATGCAACGGGTTCGTTTTTTCTGCCATCATAGCTGACCGTCCAGTCAGTGGTTTTAGCATTGAACGCAACTTCCAAAGCAAACTTACTAAGCCTCGCTTCAATATATCTTGGTGCCGCAGCATCATCGCCGGTGCGTGTGTCTCCCCAGTTTCCCTGTGTATCAATAAGCAGGTCCTTTTGCCCGATATTAACCAATGCATCGCCGATACTCATGTCGCCGTGCGGATGATATTGCATGCTTTGGCCGATGATATTGGCTACTTTATTAAACCGCCCGTCATCCATTTCTTTCATGGCATGAAGAATACGGCGTTGTACCGGCTTTAATCCGTCTTCCAAAGCAGGGACTGCTCTTTCCAAAATAACATAACTGGCATAATCCAAAAACCAGGTTTTATACTGCCCGCCAATGCCACTGTCGGTGTGGATGTAATCTTCTTTATTTTTACTTGTTGCCATATTTTTCCACCTTATTATAACTCATACAGTTCCAAAGGTTGTCCGTTGGGATCATAGAAGAAGCAGAATCGCTTGCCGGTTAAGTCATCCGTTCTGATCTCCTGCACATCCACCCCTTTTTCTATTAATTCATTTACCGCAATTTTAATATCATCTACGGCAAAAGCCAGGTGTCTCAAACCTTTCTGTTCCGGGAATGAAGCCCTTTCTTTAAACTCCGGAAAAGAAAACAATTCAACCTGGTACAGACCATTAATGGACAGGTCAAGTTTATAGGATTGTCTTTCCTCGCGGTAGGTTTCAGCCAACGCCGCAAAACCTAACACATCAATATAAAAGCGTTTACTTCGTTCATAGTCATCAGTTAGAATGGCCACATGATGAATCGCTTTGATGTTCATACAAACGACGCTTTTGTTTTTAATTCAAATTCTTTCATATTCGCTGGCCGGCCCTGTATATCAAACATATCCTGCGCGAGAAGCAGTTTTAGCCGCCACAACAAATAGGCATCACCGGTAGTTTGTTTTGCTTTAGCCAGGTGCTGATGTATTATTTTAGATGCTCTCTGCCAATCAGGGGTAACAAATTTTATTAATTCAGCATCATAGAAGTCATAATCTTCCTGGCCTAATTTTTTTCCACCTTCCAGTATACGAATACCCTTATTTTCCTCACAGAGTTTTGTCCATTCATCCGGATCCACTTCAAACTCACCGGGTGTAATTTCCCTTGCCAGTTTTTTTGCTTTCAAAAATTCCCTCGCAGGAATTTCACTCAGCCAGTTAGGATAAAATATATTTCCCTTTTCATTGATAAAAGGAAGGTTATTCAAATAAAGTATAAAAACTCTTCCCTGGAATTCTTTCATGTATTTGGTCAGCCAATAATACCCGCTCACATCGTGTTTGTTTTGCGCGGCCCATACCCACACGATCTCTTCTTCATTGCTACGCATCTTACTCTCCAATTCAGACACGGTCTTGTAGTCATCCACTTCCCCTGTATCGGCCTTTCCGTCATAATCCCCGCCAGCTAAAACAGCTCTCCACCATTGTTTACGGTTTTCAATACCTGCTACTGTATAAATATCTCCCAATGGACCTACAGAATAATCGTCTTTTATTTGTATTAATTCTCCTTTCAGGCTTTCATCCAGTTCTATGGCCTGTTTCAGCACTTTTATATCCTGTTCATTAAAAACTACATGAATCATTTTATATTAATTTATTAATGGGCTATTAATGATAATTGAAAAGTTATAAGTCCATTTTACTCTCCGGAATTCTCCCGTTTTGGGAGTAGATTTAGAGGGGATTTTTTATTTATCATTATTTTTCAGGTATTAACAAAGTTTTTCCCTCTTCCTTGCTAGGAGCCATAAAATCAGCATCATATGATGCCAATACAGGTATACTATTGATTTTACATGTAGCTAAAATTCGATTTTAACACTAATTTCTAACTCCTTATTTTCAAAATTTTTAGGTACGGCCAATTTTAAGTACCCATTTTTAGCCTTATCAAATAATTCGATCGTTTCCATAAAAATTCTTTTTCTCAAATTTACACTTTCTGGCTTAATTCCTCTTCCACTAAATCAAGCTCCACCTTCAAATTATCAATGATGAAATCCTGCCGGCCGGGAGTATTTTTTCCCATATAATATTCAAGCAACTGTTGTATATGCGTATCCGGCAACATCATGACGGGTTGCAGTTTCATGTCTGGTCCGATAAACCTTGCAAACTCGTCGGGGCTGATCTCACCCAATCCCTTAAATCTTGTTATCTCGGGTTTGGTACCGAGTTTTTTGATCGCAGCCTGCTTTTCAAAATCATCATAACAGTAAATGGTTTCCTGCTTGTTTCTTACCCTGAATAAAGGCGTTTCTAAAATATAGACATGGCCATTTTTTACCAGGTCAGGAAAAAATTGCAGGAAAAAAGTCATTAATAATAAACGAATATGTAATCCGTCCACATCCGCATCCGTGGCAAATACAATATTATTATAGCGCAATGTTTCGTAACCGTCTTCGATATCTAATGCATGCTGCAATAAATTGAACTCTTCATTTTCATACACTACTTTTTTGGTAAGGCCAAAACAATTTAAAGGTTTACCCCGTAAACTGAACACTGCCTGTGTATTTACATTCCTGGCTTTCGTAATACTCCCGCTGGCGCTATCCCCCTCGGTGATGAAAATGGTACTTTCCTTCTGCTTTTCCAGTATATTATCCTTGTCTTTGCCGGTGGCTTCGTCATTATAGTGAAATTTACAATCCCTAAGCTTTTTATTGTGCAGGTTGGCCTTTTTCGCCCTTTCATTAGCCAGTTTGCGGATGCCGGATAATTCTTTCCGCTCCCTTTCATTCTGCTCAATACGTTTCTTTAAAGAATCCGCGGTAGCAGAATTTTTATGTAAATAATTATCAAGTTCTTTACCTAAAAAGTCACCAATAAAATTCTTCATACTGGGGCCGCCTTCAAAAATAGTTGGAGATCCCAGTTTGGTTTTTGTCTGGCTTTCAAATACCGGTTCCTGCACCCTTATACTCAGGGCTGCACAAATACTTCCACGGATGTCAGCCGCATCATAGTCTTTTTTATAAAATTCCCTGATCGTTTTTACATATCCTTCCCTGAAAGCTGCAAGATGCGTTCCTCCCTGAGTAGTAAACTGTCCGTTCACAAAACTATAATACTCTTCACCATAGGCATTTTCATGTGTAACCGCCAGTTCAATATCTTCTCCTTTTAAATGGATGATTGGGTAACGAATTTCATCTTCGTTGGTTTTGCGTTGCAACAGGTCGAGCAACCCGTTTTTGCTGATATATCGTTTGCCATTCAGGTTCATCACCAGCCCCGCGTTGAGATAACAATAATTCCAAAACTGGTTATCCAGGTACTCCTGTACAAAATGGAAATTTTTAAAGATCGATTCATCCGGGATAAAGGTTACAAAAGTGCCGTTCTCTTCCGTTGTGGGTGCCTCTTTATATTCCTTTAATAATACGCCTTTTTGAAACTCAGCCGTCTTTTCTTTACCGTCGCGGTAAGCCGTAACCTTAAAAAACTGACTTAGTGCATTTACAGCCTTTGTACCCACTCCATTCAGTCCGACACTTTTCTGAAAGGCCTTGCTATCATATTTGGCGCCGGTATTGATCTTGCTCACTACATCTACTACTTTCCCCAGCGGAATACCCCTTCCATAATCCCTGACGGTAATATTCTTACCGTCAATACGCACATCCACATGCCTGCCATAACCCATGGTATGCTCATCAATGCAATTATCGATCACTTCTTTCATCAATACATAAATGCCATCATCCGGGCTGCTTCCATCACCCAGTTTACCGATATACATACCCGGACGCAAACGAATATGCTCCTTCCAATCCAGGCTCCTGATAGAGTCTTCATTGTAATCAACTTCAATTCTTTCTTTTTCTGCCATTTTTTCTAATTTGTTTCCATCGGGAAATGATTTATTCCTGGGTTCCCGCCTTCGCGGGTGCTGCAGCAATTGATTTTCTATCGGCCTTTTGCCCTGTCAAATAATTAATGGATTGTTCAAAACTTATTCCTTTTGACTTTCAGATGCCCAGGCTACTAATTTTTTTAGTATTTTTCAATGATGCAAATATAGTTAAACAGTATAGAGATATATAGAAGGGTTCTTAACACCTGTGCATAAATAGATTCCCTTTGCCCGGTCCGGTGTGATTGCCGCTGTGGCAGGGCAAGGCGACCATCAACAACTGGCCCGATATCGGTGTGTTACCTGGCCTTGCAGATTTCAAGGTTGAAACGGCAAGGGGCAATGCGATGGATCAACCGGGTTAACATACGGTCAGACGAGACGACAGTCCATAAGTTAACCCGGTTACACAAAAAATATCCCCTATCTGCTATTAATTAAAAAAAATAAACTGTATTTTGTTTTCCTAAAATATTTAATATGAAAAAACTCATCACACTTCTTAGCGTTTTTTTTGCAATGAGCATTTCCCGCCTGGTTGCACAAACTGACGCAGAAATGAAAGCCTGGCAGGATTATATGACGCCGGGTGAAGTACATAAAATGATGGCGCAATCTGATGGAGACTGGAATGAGGAAATAACCATGTGGATGGATCCAAAAGCTCCCCCAACCAAAACCAATGCGATTTCTAAAAGCGAAATGATAATGGGAGGACGCTATCAGTTGGCTAAAACCAGCGGTAATATGATGGGAATGCCCTTTGAGGGGATGTCACTGGTTGGATACGACAATTTCAAAAAAGTATTTACTTCAACATGGATCGATAATTTCGGTACCGGCACCATTACGATGGAAGGAACCTGGGATGAACCGACAAAGTCAATCACTTTTAAAGGAAAAGGGATTGATCCTATGACGGGAAAAGATGTATCGATGAAGCAGGTAATGAAATTTATTGATAAAGATTCGCAGGAAATAGAAATGTATGACAACAGGAATGGAACAGAAACAAAAACTATGGAAATAAAAGCGACCAGGAAAAAATAATGACATCTTTAGCTGTTGGTGGTATCATTATAACATAGTATCGCAAACCGGGATTTTTATCCCTGTTTGTAAACCTGCAATCCCAAACAAATACTTATGCAAAAGAAATTATTATTTGCCGCAACGCTTCTGGGATTGATATTCCTTTTCGCATTTCGTTTCAATAAAAAGCCCGCCCGGGTTAACCTGAAATTTGCTTCAAGACAGGAAGTCTATCAAAAAAAAATATTTATACAATGCTCTCCCGACTGGGGACAATTGAATAGTGACAGTCTTGCAAAAGGCATCAGTATATTACATGGGTGGGGCAATTATCAATGGAATATCGAATCAAAAAGTGATAGTGCGCGCCTGTATTTTCAACAGGGGATCAACATGTATTACGCCTTCCATATCATTGAAGCAATGGCTTCATTTAAAAAGGCGGAACAGTTTGATAACACCGCTGCTATGATATTTTGGGCACAGGCTTTATCCTATGGCCCCAATATCAACGATTTTGCCTATTCCTACACACCGGAAGCTTTTGCTGCTGCACAAAAAGCGATTTCATTGTCTGCAAATTGCACCCCAAAAGAAAAACTTTTAATAAAAGCGATGGGTGTCCGCTATACTTCAGATAGTACGATTAGCCGGGAATCTTTGAATCAATTGTATACAGATGAAATGCAAAAAGGCTATAACCAGTTCCCCAATGATGCGGATGTGGCTGCGCTATATGCCGATGCCATGATGCTTCAGCATCCCTGGGAATATTGGAAACATAATGGCGATGCACAGCCATGGACTCCCGGGATACTCGCAGTCCTGGAAAAAACCCTGCAACGGTCGCCTGCTCATCCCGGGGCCAACCACTATTATATTCATTCCACGGAAGCATCAGGCAATCCGCAACGTGCCCTACCCAGCGCAGACCGGCTCGCGAAATTAATGCCATCTGTTTCACATATGGTGCATATGCCCTCGCATATTTACATACGAAGCGGACTATATAACGAAGGAACTAAAGTAAACGAAATGTCACTGAAGGGATATAATGAATACCTTTCCGAATACCCGGATGTTGCTAATAATGCATTTCTTTACCTGGTCCATAACCTGCATATGCAGACTGCCTGTGCAATGATGGGTACCGGTTATGACTATAGTGCTAAAACTGCGGAAGAATGCAGGGCTAGTTTTGATACTTCATTTATGTCAAGTCCTCCGCCATTTGGCTGTTATGTGCAATATGTTTATATGACGCCGGTAATAAATAATGTTCGTTTTGGCAAATGGAAGGCAATACTGGAGGCCCCGGAAATTCCTAAAAATTACGTGTATGCAAATGTATTGGGCCATTGGGCAAGAGGCATTGCACAGGCAAGGAATAACAATATTAAAGATGCAAAACAAGAATTAGGCTGGTTCCGTGAAAATATGAATCAACCGGATATGCTGGTAGTGATGCAGCCATTCAATGCACCTGTTGATGCTGCCAAAGTCGCGGAAAAATTGCTGGAAGGAATAATCGCGGAACAGGAAATGGATCTGCCCGCAGCCGTGATGTTATTTAAAGAAGCTGTAAATAATGAAGCCGCGATGATCTATACCGAGCCCAAAGATTGGATATTACCCGCGAGGATATGGCTTGGAGCGGCATTATTAAAAGCCGGATCATTTTCCGAAGCAGAAAATATTTTTAAAGAGGACCTTAAAGAAAATCCAAATAATCACTGGTCTTTGAAGGGCTTGTATGAATCTTTGCAAAAACAAAAAAAGAATACAGCAGCAGGTCTCATTAAAAAGCGACTTGATAAAGCAGTTGCAATGGATGGTATGAAGGATTTGCCGGTAGTATTTTAAGTTTACAATAACAAAAACAAGAAACACTACTACTAACAAATCTACATCAACTTAAATTAGCTGCCGTTAAAAAAAGAATAGGAAATTGATAAAATCACTGTCTTTCATTAAATTAGACTACCTGCACCAACCACGAATGCGTTTTTACCGAATACGGCAGTTTCCACACATTCATAAGCCACAATTTCCAGCCTGACAATCTGGCGCTTGATGTACTATGAGATGAGCCCGATAATTTTCAATCTGGTGGAAAGCCGACAACAGGAACCTGGTTTCAATACAGGTCTCATGGATAAATCCGGGGCGCTGAAATGAGGCTGATTCCAGGATAAAAGATGTTCTTTGTACCTGAACAATACCAGTATTAACTTGAGAATCCAGTTAACATTATACTATCATTCAGACAGGATCCTTCTAAAAGAAATTAAACATGAAAATAACCAGGGTATTATTGGCCACCGCTATTACAGCTTTGATAGGGTTTGCGGCTTGTTCTCCAAAAGATGAAGATATTAAAACTGCCATCGAAAAAAAGTTGAAAGCTGAACCAGGCATCTCAAGTACTTTGGTGGATGTAAAAAACGGGATCGCTACGATTGAAGGTCAGTGCAAGGATGATACCTGTAAAGCGAATTGCGAAAAAATTTCCCAGGAAGTAAAAGGCGTAAAAACGGTCATTAGTAATTTAACAGTCGCTCCTCCCCCGGTTGCCACGGTTATAAACCCTGTTGCCGCTCCTGTTTCAACTGCCGATTCAGTAGCAGGTACGAATGAGCCGGAGGATCCATTAACAAAGTCTTTAGCAGGCGTAACAAAAAATTTTCCTACTGTGAAAGCTTCGGCAAAGGATGGTATTGTAACAATAACCGGAGAAATAAAAAAAACTGATCTGCCAAAGCTCATGAAAGCATTGTCTGCTTTAAAACCGAAAAAAATCGTGAAAAAATTGACTGTAGTAAAACCCCTGAAGAAGAAACACTCAAAGCCTAAAAAGCGGTCAAGGAGAAAGTAAACTATACATTATAAAAAAAAGGATGTTTTTTTGCCATATATTTTGCCGAACTTCACCCAATATTCCTGATAAATGAAAATAATTCGTAAACCCCTTAGCCTTGTAACACTGCTTTTTATTTTGTTTTCCTGTGAGGCGCAAACAGGCTCCGGTTTAACTGTTGCTGAATTTGAAAAAGGCCTCGGTAACAAAGACTCTGTTCAGTTGCTGGATGTCAGAACACCTGGAGAATTTAATGGCGGTCATATTAAGAATGCATTACTTGCGGACTGGAAAGATGAGAATGAATTTAACCGGCGAATTGGATATATTGATAAACAAAAGCCCGTGTTTGTGTATTGTTTGGGGGGCAGCAGAAGTGCTGCAGCTGCAGCGAAAATGAGAGAATTGGGTTACCGGAATGTTTATGAACTGAAAGGTGGAATAAATGCATGGAAAGCGGAGAACAAAGCGGTGGAAGGAAAGAGCACTGAAAAACAAATGAGTATCGGGGAATTGAATACTGCTATCAATGCTTCTAAACTGGTACTGGTTGATTTTGGCGCCGGGTGGTGCCCTCCCTGCAAGAAAATGGAGCCCGTCTTAAAGAGCCTGCAAATCAATAACCCCAACAAATTTACCCTGGTAAGAGTTGACGGCGGAAGAGATGAAGATATTTTGAAAAGATACAAAGTAACTGAGCTACCGGTATTTATTCTTTTCAGGGAAGGAAAACAGGTATGGCGCAAAGATGGGATCGCGGAAGAAAAAGAAATAGCAGATTTATTTAATTGAGCCCGGGCTAAGTGCATCCCTTGATGAAATCGCTTACCAGGTAACTGATAAGCTTACCCGTAGATTCATTTTTTCTGCCATCTGGTAATTGGGTAGCGCCTTCACAAATATGCAGGTAGGCTGATTTGGCGTCCTGCGCTACAAATGTTATAAACTGCCTGGCATGCAGCGGAGTAATACCTGTGGGCGTAGCAGCACTGCTTAAGACATTTTCAATGCAATCAAGGTCCAATTCTATACCGGTACAGGTATCTTCCGTAAAACCGGTTGCATGGGCGACGGCCTGTATGAAATTTTTTCTTTCAAGTAAAAATATTTCTTCATAGCTGATATAATCTACAAAGGGGTCGTTGTGAATATCCATTAATATATTCTGGGAAATATAATTTTCATGTAAGCCAATGATACAATATTTACCAAGGTATCCATCTTCAGAAGCGTAACGAAATGGATTGCCGCTATGCCTCCCTTCCGTATTCCTGAAATCAGCATGGGCATCTAAATTGATCACATTAATTTGAGACAAAGGTAACATATCCGCCTTGTGCAGTCCTTTAGCTACTCCCTTTATTATTGGATAAGCATTATTGTGTCCTCCTCCAATAATAACCGGTATCTTTTTAAAAGTGGCAATCACTTTTACAAGGTTTTCCACCTGTTCATCAATCATATTTACTGCATGCCGGTATGCATCTATCAATTCTTCCTGTCCGTAGGCATTTTTCTCAATGAGGTATTTAATATCTCCAAAATCAAAATGCCCCAGCAGTAAAACATCTTCACCGGTAAAATAATCATTGCTCTGGATATTTAAGAAAGCAGTCAGAAAAGGTAGCCACACCGTATCCGCACCACCCGTTCCGTAATTGGCTTTTACACCAATATCTTCCGGTATTCCAAGCAATACATATTTTGCTGTTGAGTGTTGCAGCATTTCAATCCATTCACCGTCCTGGCGAATATTCAATATTCGTTCTCCCAGCTTCGTTTCAAAGCGCCGGATATTTGTTACGGACAGGATATCCTCCTTTGTGTAAAATTTAAAATGTTTCATTTAGGGAAGTTAGGAAAATTCTTCATGAATTGCGAAGGCGTAAAATTTAGACTTCAACCCTGTCAATACCCCTGAAACTATGTTGCTCCTCAATGACTCCAGGATTTATATAAAA
>JBDTWP010000042.1:0-27762 GCA_040006615.1 Ferruginibacter sp. | reverse complement strand
CCTTTAAGTGTAGGTATTAAAACAGCTAAATATGAAATTGTATTATTAACGGACGCCGATTGTGTACCCGCCACTGAATGGTGGATAGATAAGATGCAGGAAACCTACGATGACGATACGGAGATCGTATTAGGTTATGGGGCATATCATAAAAAGAGAGGCTTACTCAATAAATTAGTTCGATGGGAGACTTTTCATACTGCTTTGCAATATTTTACTTATGCGTTGGCGGGTAAACCTTATATGGGCGTGGGAAGAAACCTGAGTTATAAAAAAACGATCTTTTTCAGGCACAAGGGATTTTCGGCCTATAACCATGTGGCAAGTGGCGACGATGATCTGTTTATCAATACCGCGGCAACAAAGAACAATACTAAAATCAACATAGCAACTGAGGCGTTTACATTAAGTGAGCCCCCAGGCACCTGGCGACAGTGGATAAAGCAGAAAAGGAGACATTATAGTACGGCAAAATACTATCGCCCTTTCCATAAATTTTTACTGGGCCTTTATTCATTTTCACATTTTTTATTTTATCCCTTATTAGCTGCTGCAATAATTTTTTTTAACTGGCAATACGCATTATTGGTTTTTGCCGCCCGTTTTATTGTACAGGCTTTAGTACTTTACCCGGCGATGAAAAAATTAAATGAAAAAGATCTTTACCCCTCCTTTTTATTATTTGATGTGTGGATGTTTTTTTATTATTTCATCTTTGCAACTACGTTGATAAGAAAACCAGGGCCGGGGTGGAAATGAGCAATGGGCAATGAGCAATTGGCAATGGGCAATCGTCATTGGGCAATAGGCAATGGTCAATGGCCAAATCATCACTCATCACCTCCTATTAAACATGGAAAAACTTCAAAAATACTTTACAGATTTTACTGAAACACAATGGCTGCAATTTGGCGCACTAAAGGAATTATATACTCAATGGAATGAAAAGATCAACGTCATTTCACGTAAGGACATGGAAAATTTCTATGAACACCATGTACTGCATTCCCTGGCAATTACTACCCAATTCGAATTTGCGAAGGGAATGGAGGTGATTGATCTCGGTTGTGGCGGAGGATTTCCTGGTATTCCCCTGGCTATTTATTTCCCCGGTGCTTATTTCCACCTTGTAGACAGTATCAATAAAAAACTAACCGTTGTAAATGAAGTGTCTGCTGCAATTGGCCTGCAAAATATCGTTACCCGGCATTGCAGGGCGGAAGTAATTAAAGACAGGAAATTTGATATCGTGGTTTCCCGGGCTGTCGCACCGCTTAAAGATCTATGGAAATGGAGCAGGCCCTTATTAAGAAAGGGAACCTACCCGGGAGGACTTATCTGCCTGAAAGGTGGTGATTTGACCCGGGAAATCTATGAAAGTAACTGTAAACCACGCATTTGGGAGGTGGAAAAGATCTTTGAAGAACCTTACTTTAAAGACAAATTCTTATTACAGATTCCGGTGTGAATGGGGATTGGTGAATAATTAACGATTGACTATTTTGCTCATTGCCTATTGCCTATTGCCTTTTTTGACCATCTACAAGTCACCATTTAACAATACCCACTTTAGGGTATTGTAAATTACTTAATTTTGGGCCAACTTTGCCAATATGGATATAACAGTAGCAATCGTAGAAGACAACAATGATATTCGCAATGCGCTTGAGCAAATTATCGATATGGCAGATGGTTATACACTGGCCGGCTCATGCGTAAATGGTGAAGAAGCTGTCATCAATATTCCCCTGCTTAATCCGCAGATCGTATTAATGGACATTAACCTGGGTGGTATCAGTGGTATTGAAGTAGTAAAAATATTAAAAGAGGAACTGCCGGATATTTTGTTCATGATGTGTACTGTTTATGAAGAAGATGAAAAGATCTTTGAAGCTTTGAACGCCGGTGCCAGTGGTTATGTTCTTAAAAAAACAGCCCCCGATAAATTATTAGATGCCATAAAAGAATTATATGAGGGAGGTGCTCCAATGAGCAGCCAGATTGCGAGAAAAGTCGTGGCCACTTTTCAAAATAAAACTACCGCTGTTGCATCAGTAAATTCTTTAGCAGTGCTTTCAAAAAGAGAAAAAGAGATATTGGAATCCTTATCGAAGGGTTTGTTATACAAAGAAATAGCAGACGTGCTATTTATCAGCCCGCAAACTGTAAGAAAACATGTATACCATATTTACGAAAAGCTGCATGTAGGTAACAGGATTGAAGCGGTAAATAAATTTTTTGGAAGATGAGTTCCGGGACTTCGACATCCAGCGGTTGTACGGCGTAGATATAATTTTGTATTTAAAGAAATTTCCAGAACCAGAAATCGGTTTGCGGGGTATCTCCAATAGGGAAATTATGGGTATGACCGGAGTATATAAACCCATATTTTTCATAAAATTTTTGCGCTCTCGAATTATGCTCCCACACTCCCAGCCAAACTACCCGGTAATTATTTTCCTTTGCATATAATAATGTGTAATCCATTAGTTGTTGAGCTACACCCTTACCCTGGAATTCCTTTACCACATAAAGTCTTTTCAGTTCCAATGACTTCCATTGCTTCATTTCAGGAAAGTTTGCATAATCTTCCATAAAACGTAAATACCCAATCGCTTTGCCATCTGATTCGGCCAGGTAATAAAAATCATTTTCATTATTTAATTCAGTTATAACCTGTCTTAAATTGAAATAAGATTCAAGAAACGACTGCATATCGTCTTCTGTACAGGTGCCGGTAAATGTATCGTAAAAAGTTTGTCTGGAAATTACTGAAAGTGTAGTCGCATCCGCCAATGTTGCCCGCCTGATTGTTATTTGCATACCTGTGTTGTGTTAGGAATAAAATGATAGTTTAATTTGACCGGGGCGGTGAGACCAGTAAAAAAGATTACCAGTTAAGTTGCAAAATATTATTTCGCTGATCAATATCGGCCATTCTTTTTGTTGGATCTATTTCCGCCCTTTTTAAATCTGTAAGGCGCCTGTTAAACTCAATAATATAAGTAGGATGGGTCCATCTCCACGCTTCATATTCCTTCCTTTTCTCACCAGGATTTTCCGGTGCTTTTGAACCATACATCAGGTTAAGCGGAATATAATGCGTTTCGGTCGTCCCATCCTTAAAGGTAAGCTGAAGATCAACAGGCATGGGTATTTCACCTTTTCGTACCAGTCTGATCTTTGATACTCCTCTTTCTTCCCACAAACTGTCAATTCCATAGTCAATTGTTTTAACAGTATTGCACCAATATTCTTTATACCAGTCTAATTTAATTCCACTCATGTCTTCCGCAAGCTTTACAAAATCGCCGGAATTTGGATGTTTAAACCGCCATTGATGATAATATTCCATTAATATTTTATCTCTTGTATCAGCACCTACAACATATCCAAGTTGTTCAATAAATACACAGCCTTTGAAATAAGCGGCTTCACCTGAAGCGTAATTAGATTTAAAATGATCGGCATGTGTGGTAAGGGGTTCTTCCAGGCCACTGTTGACGAGATGATAATACCTGTTGTAATTTGCCTCCTGAGCAAATCCCTTCTCATTTCCTAAAACCGCATACACCCTTCTGCCGGCATATTGAGTAAATCCTTCATCCATCCATGCATACTCAGATTCATTGGTACCTAACATCCCCTGGTACCAACTATGCATCAGTTCATGCATGGCGCCTGAAACCTTTGCCAGTAGTGTCGCCATAGGATATTCCATACCTCCATCCCCTCCGCAGATAAACGAGTATTGAGGATAAGGATAGTCTCCAAATGTTTTTTCTATATAAGGAAACGCATTTTGCGCCATATCCAAAAGGCCTTCCCAATTTGCAGCGTCTTCTGCATCTGACTTATACAAAACATGAATGGTAAGGCCATTTCTTATTTTGCGGGAATTGTGTCTGTAGCCGGGATCGGCAGCCCACATAAAGTCATGTATATTATTGCCAACAAAATGCCAGCTTCGTTTTGCCCCGTTGACAGGCTTTAATCCGGTACCGGGCATATCGTAGCCCCAACCAATTTCTCCGGCATTTATCAACACCCCTGTACCACCAAGCTTATAGGATTTGTCAATCGAAATGGATACATCGTAATCGCCCCACACTCCGTAAAACTCCCGTTCTACATAGGGCGTAGGATGCCATCCTTCAGAATCGTACTCGCAGAGTTTGGGATACCACTGGCTCATACTATAACGTACTCCTGTAACCGGGTTGTCCCTTCCGCTACGGCGAACCTGCAATGGTATCTGTGCTTCAAATTCCATATCAAACACGCATTTAGTTCTGGGAGCAATTGGATTAGTAAGGTTAACCTCCAATATAGTTTCATGATATCTGAAGGGCTGGGGTACGCCATTCATTTTAAGCGTGATTATTTTTTGGTACCCTATTTCATCTTCTTTTAATTTGCCGATGCGATCCTTCACCCTCGGATCCCAGTCCGGTTCACCGTAAACCAGTACCTTACCTAATGCGCGGCTCCGTGCATCCATACTGCTGTTTGGCTGAAACGCATTAAAATACAAATGATAAAAGACCCTGGTTAATATATCCGGAGAATTGTTGGTGTATTCGAGTTTTTGTTTGCCTGTAAACCGGTTAGTTACTGCATCCACATCAATGGTCATGGTGTATTTAACGCGTTGCTGCCATCGATCCGGCTGAGCCGTGGAAGAAAAACCAGCTAGTACAGTTATAAGAAATATGAGAAACTGTCTATTCATTTTATGAATTTAAGATGGGCAAAATTCGGAAAATTGAAGTGAAAGTAAAAGTTAATTAGTAAAGCTCTTTTTCTGCGACAATTTTGACCCGGAATGAAGTTGCATGAGCAGTCCGGCTGATCTGTAACCAACGGTTGATTAACAATGCTTCTGCCTTCCGGAACTCAAAAAAATTGACCTTATGTATACTGTTAACTTCCTGTGACATAAAGTTTTCATTATGAATATGTCATAAAATTAAAATGCTACCGGCTTTATTTTAATCATTGGCGTATCTGTCCCCGCTAAATAATTGCTATAAGGGCTTTCTTATTATCCCTGTTTTTACTGATCAATGTTTCCTGCAATTGCGGCATTGGGGAAGAAAAACAATCCGGTTACCCGACGGCTCTGGAGCAGTGCTCAATTCAAATAGCAGAATCTTCTGTGCAGAAGATTTTAACGGTTTTAGATCGTTTAAGCAGCGGGCCTTTGGCCTGCTGTTTTTCTAGGGATGCTCAATATCTAATATAATGTCGCTTACCATACTAATATTCCTTAAAGGTAAGCACTACGGTTGTGCCGGTTGCTTTGTCCTGGTTATCCTTTTTATCTGTTAAAATAATAGTTGCATTTCGCTCATTCAGTAAATTATCAAGATCAAGACGGTTTTGTGTTAAATGCACGCCTTTTGACTGATGTGTGGAAGGTTCACCCCTGAATTTATTTTGCTTTGACAATTCCCTGCCAATTCCATCATCGTCTATGATGCAGTAAATCGCTTCTTCCTTTTTTTCAACAGTAACCGTTAAGATTCCACCTTTCTCTTTGGGCATAATGCCATGCCAGATCGCATTTTCAATAAATGGCTGGATGACCAGGGCAGGCACCCTGACAGATTTCATATCGATGGTTTCATCAATATTGAAATGATAACTGAATTTGTCACCAAAACGCATACTTTCAAGCTGGGTATACAAACGGCAGGTCTCCATTTCATCATAAAGTGTTATTTCCCTTTTATCCGAGTTTTGGAAAATAGTACGGATTAGCTTGGAAAATGTGGTCAGATAATTTATTGCTTTATCTTCTTCTTTCTGCTGTATGAGTGATTTAATTGAATTCATGCAGTTGAAAATAAAATGCGGGTTCATCTGGGCACGTAAAGCTTTCGCCTCCAATTCCAACACTTCTTTTTCATGGCTGGCTTTAATGCGCTCCTGTTTTCTTACTACTGATACTCTCCATTTGACTATCGCAAATAGAATTAAGCAAACACCGGCAATTGCAGATAACCAGAACCACCAGGTTTGCCAGAAGGGCGGAGAAATGATGATAATCATCCTTGTTTGTTGTTGTCGCCAACCTTCGCTGCCTACTTTTACCTTTAATTCAAAGACATATTTCCCTGGTTTCAGATTCTGAAAAAAAGCGATATTGAAATCGTCTACGTTCAGCGTAGGCATAACCACCCATGTATCCGTGTATCCATCCATCTTCCAGGCAAAATGTATTTTGCTTTTATCGCCAAAGTCATTCAGGTCATAATAGATAATAAATGAGTTCTCATTATATTTTAGCTGGAGTTCTTGGAGCAGTTCAGGTTTATAGTTAATTGAAGCTATTTCTGTTCCATTTTGAAGGGAGACAGAACGGATAAACGGCGCCAGTAAACTACTATCTATTTTCAATGCGCTGGCCAGCATACTATTCTCCGATGTTTTGCACTGATAGAGAGCGCCTCCCTTTATTACGAAAAGATTTCCCAGTTTGTCTACTTTGATATCGGTCGTGTTGTTAACTGACTGCGTAAAGGAAGGATCATCAATAAATGCATAAGCGCCGCTTTTTGTATTAAAGACAGCAGGAAGTGAATCCAAAACCGCTACGTAAAAATCATTGCCGGACTTGTAGGAAAATCTTTTAATGGGATACAGGGTTGTAACAATGCTGTTCTTTTTTGGATAAGGATAAAACCGGATGCTATTTTTTTCCTTGTAATAGAAACCCATGCCTTTTTCCATAGTGCTAAACCAAAGATTACTTTGTTTATCGGTTTCAATATGGGTAACTGTAAATAAAGGCCCGTCTTTCATATTTACAGGCACTATTATTTTACTTTCCCCTGATAATTTGTTAAAACTATACAACCCATGATTGGTACCGACCCATATAATATTTTTATCCGTACTATCCTGGGCAAATGAGAATACGGCAGTCTGCGGAGCAAGTATAATTTTATTTACCCGCTTTTCCCCTTTAACAACCACCACCATGCTATCCACAATTTTATTTTCGGAGTTATAGAAGCTTTGCTTATTGGCTCCTTCTTTTATCCAATAAAAATTATCAGCCTGGGTGCCAATAAATAGATCGCCGATATTGTCAATAAAAAGTGTAGAGATTTTATCAAACGGTTGCCCTTTTGGCGGAAATACAAAAGGTGGGTTTCCTCGGTCTGGAATATCTGAATTTGGCGAATAAAAAAGGGTATTATCAAGCGCGTTATAAACAAATATGCTATCGGACCCCTCAGCCATAACTGTGGTACTATCACCCCCATTACTGAAATTTTTTATATAGCTCACATGGCCAGTTATATTGTCAGTTATACGACCTAAAGCAAAATTCGGCATTTCAAACAGGTGGCCCTTTATTTTACATATTCCCAGTGAAGTAGTGAGACGTATGGACCCTCCTATAGTAAAAAGCATTTCATAGCACCGAACTCCAAGACTGTCGAGGGGGAGTTTTTTAAACAAGGCATTTTCTTTCTGGGCAAAACAAGTATGGTAAATCATACAAGCCATTAAAAAAGCAAAAAAATTGAAAATTATTTTTCTTTTCATCATTTAAATCTAAAAATTCTTGCCGTCAATTCATAGTATAAAATAACAATTAGTCGCTGCGGGTTGATAAATGCCTCATTTGAATTAATAACCAACTGAAAAATTTGTATTGCAGTTTATAAGCCCAAACCGTATTTTTATGAACCCGGATCTGCCATTGACCAATTGACCCTTGACAAACTTTGGTTGATGAGCTAATTTTTATCCTGAAATAATCCGGATTAAGTACAACAAGATCCTGATTACATTCCTTTTGCCGCTAACAAACCAAGAGAAAGATAGTTCGCCTTTGGAGATCTGGGGTGGTTTAGAAAAATGTTTTTGGGGAATAAATATTACAGCAAAAAAACCGGTATGAGAAAAAGGTTTTTAATCATCGCCGTGACTCTTAGTATTACTTACGGCATTAATGCACAAATGCCGGCAGAAATTTATTACAAAAAATTCAGGGTTGATTTAACAGCCGGTGTTGATATCCGGGATAATAAAATAATGGGCTCTGTACAAGCTTACGGAGCATTTATAAGCATAGAACCAAGATATAACTTCACTGATAATGCAGGAATAGGTTTACGCTTTCTGTACGGTGAAGTTTACAATAATTTTAAAGAAGAGGTAGCTACCAGGAGAAACAAAACACTGCTTTTAAATTTTCTTTACATAAGTGGCGTTACAGGTAGTTCTAAGCGTCCCGTAACATTTTGGAATACACGCGTGTTTTTAGGGATAGGTCTCGGCATTACATCGTACAAAAATAAAGCAGATACGGTTTTATTGCCCCTTGCCCCAGGCAAAAAAATTGCCTACACAGGTACAGGCTTTGCTTTTATGCCACGTTTTGGAGTGGATATTGGTAAATTTACTTTAGAGTATTTTTATTACTACACAATTAATAAAGGCGCAAATTATGGGGGTGCTTCAATAGGTTTCTATTTCGGGGGAGGGAGGTTAGAATAATAACAATTGCTAAATTTGTAAACACAAACCCAATACTACATTGATCTTTATTGCAGGCTTACAAAGGCATGTCAAATTCAGATCAACGACCGGGTTAACCTTCATTAAAAGCCAGGATCACTTTAGTTCCCGAGGGATCGCCATTACCGTTTGTCTTATCAATTATTTTCACTGTGGCGTTTCGCTGGTTCAAAGAATTGCTTAGCTCCAACCTTGATTGGGTGAGCCGTACACCTTTTGACTGGTATGTTGAAGAGCTGCTGCTAAATTTATTCTTCATCGATAGTTCCCTGCCAATACCATTATCCTCTACAATACAATATATTTTAGCTTCCTGCTTTGAAATACTGATATTCAGAGTGTACCTGGGGTCAGAAGGTTGATCCACCCAATATTTATGGGTATGGCATCATGAAAAAATTTATAGAAAGAGGCGATAATGCAGGAATTGGCCATTCAGGAAGAGACCTGGGTTATACTGCCAACATGTTTTATTTTCCCAAAAAACAAGTGTCTCATATATTCCTGATCAACTATGGCTCGGATGGGGAAAGCAGTCTTCGCAAAGTTTTTAGACAATTCCAGGAAGAGTTACTGGATCTGACATTGAAATGAAATAGCAGGGATTTTCTCCAACCCCGAAAAGGATGGATACCAAATATTGACAGAAACCCTATTTCAACTTAAGCCTGGCCATCAGCATTTCTTTTTTTGCCTTACTTACAGAAAGTTTCTCTCCACTTTTCATAACAATGTACCCGCCATCGGTCCGAAGGAACTGAGCAATACAGGTAACATTGATAATGGTGGAATGATGGATCCGCTGAAATAGCTCGGTTGGCAATAATTCTTCCACGTCGCCCAGGCTTCTTGAAATTAGCATCGGCCTTTTTTCCTGAATAAAAACTTTTGTATATGCTCCTTCAGCCTGGCAGTAAATAATGGAGGATACATCTATGAATTCATACCCTTCCCGCTGGGGTAAAGCAATCTTTTGCTCAATGGATGGCTGACGTATATTTCGCAGGAGATTGGTGATATGCTTCAGGTTGCTGCCCTCCTCCAATTTTTTTTCTACTTTCTGTATGGCTGATTTCAGGTCTCCGGCATCGATAGGCTTCAATAAATAATCGACGGCGCTGATACGAAAAGCTTTCGCCGCAAATTCATCATGCGCTGTAGTAAAGATGATAGAAAAGTTTATTTCGCCTAATATTTCAAGCATTTCAAAACCGTTCATCCAGGGCATTTCCACGTCCAGGAAAACCAGGTCGGGGTGATGCTTTTTTATTGCCATAATCCCCTCTTTGGCAGAATAGCAGGTATCTGCGATTTCGACAGCCGGGCAATGCTGCTGCAGGTCTTTCATTAAGGCCTTTACGCAGTGCTGTTCATCATCGATAATAATAGATCGTATCATGACGTTTCTTCATTAATTGTTATAATAACTTTTGTTCCCGCCGCTTTTCCTGCCTCATCTCTTTTATCAATTGTTTCCATTTTAGCCTGTCTTTTTTGTAACAGGTTATCCAGGTCCAGCCTGGATTGTGTAAGGTTTACGCCTTTGGATTGGTGAGTAAGGTTGCTGGCCGATTTATTTTGTTGTGATGATTCTCTGCCAATGCCATCATCTTCCACAATAATCTCAATGTTTCCTCCTTCCCTGGTAACGTTCAGCCAAACATTACCACCGGTGTCTCGTGGCACAATACCATGCCAGATAGCATTTTCAATAAAGGGCTGAATGATGAGTGCGGGAATATGGACAGATTTCAGGTCTATATTTTCATCTACATTTACGGTATAAGAAAATTTAGAATCAAAGCGCATCGCTTCCAGTTGAAGATAAAACTTACAGGTTTCAATTTCATCATATAAACTTATGTTCTTTTTGTCGGCGTTATTAAACAAGGTGCGGATAAGCTTCGAAAATGTGGTGAGGTACTTTACCCCTTTTTCTGTTTCCTCTTCTTGCATCAGCGCCTTGATTGAATTAAGACAATTAAAAACAAAATGGGGGTTCATTTGAGCACGAAGGGCTTTAGCTTCAAGTTCCATCAATTCTTTTTCATACCTGGCTTTTAGCTTTTCAGCCCTCCTGACAGCACTTACCCGAAGTTGTATAATACTATAAACAAGTAATGACAGTGCAACTATTATTGTAGTCCAAAACCACCAGGTGACCCAGTATGGAGGAGTAATAATTATTTCCATCTGTGCTTCACTAGTGCTCCACATACCACCTGCAACTTTCACTCTAACCCTGAAATTATATTTTCCGGGCTTGATATCAGGCAATTCCACCCTGTTTGAGCTATCATTATCAGCATTATAAACCGGCATTTCTACCCAGTTATTTATATCGCCATCCAGCCTCCAGGCAAATTGGGTCTTCTTATTTTGGGAAGAGTAATTAGATGTGATGTAAATAATGATTGAATTTTCATTGTATTTAAGTTTTAATTTTTTCAGCAATTCCGGTTTTGTAAGATAATTGGTGATCTCCCGGCTATTGAAATCTGTTATGCCATAAATTAATGCAGCATGGGTTGGGTTCGCTGAGTCATTACCTATCCATTCGGGCTTATCAGATAAATTAGCCGAATAGAGGAGCCCGCCTTTAATAAAATAAAAATTACCGGTACTGTCGAGCTTTATATCAGTTGTGTTGTTTTTGGATAAAACAAAGGATGGGTCGTCAATAAATTTGTACGACCCGTATATCGTATTAAAAATTGCCGGTAGTGAATCTTTGACGGCTACAAAAAAATCATTAGTTGATTTAATACAAAAATCCAGTATCGGATAGGAAATATTTACCCCGGCCTGCTTAATGGGATCAGCATAAAACTCGTTATTCTTTGCAGGTTGATGATAAACCCCCATACCCTTTTCAAGCGTACTGAACCAGGTATCACCATTGCTCAGCGTTTCAATATGTGTTATTGTTATTTTGCCCCCAGGAGTTAAAACTTTGTTTACTGATTCTGTAATTTTATTATAGTTGTACAAGCCATTATCAGTACCGAGCCAGACAATGTTTTTATTAATGCTGTTTTCTGCAAAAGAATAGACCCCCACGCCCTGACCCACCATAATTTTTTTGACGGGAAGCTCACCCTTCAGGATAACCATATCACTATCTTTGGTTCTCCCGATTTTATAATTCCCCGGATCTAAGGATTGATTGGTACCAGCTTTAGGAACTATATAAAAAGCACCATCCGTAACTCCTATATACAGGCTGTTTTCTTTGTCGAACCATAGTTTCGTAATTTCTTTAGGAGAGTCCCCTTTAATTGGAAAATAGAATGGTGGTATGTCACATTTATACGGTTCAGTATTATTAAAATAGGTAACCTGGTTTTCTGCGGTAGAAAAAAATATATTTCTGTCAGTGCTTTCGGTAAGCGTTTTTACGGGGGCACCGGTAAAAACACTTTTTAAATTTTTGATCCCGTAATCCTGGTTATCAAGCCCAATAGTAAATCCGCCCATATTGCCGCCCGTAATAATTGCAAAGCTGAATTCCGAAGTAGAAACCAACACCTTGCCATCCTTCGAAACCAGTATTTCACCATATTTATTTTGTGGAATTTCCTTGTTAATGTAGCTTATAAATAAAGATTTTTTTGCCTGGCAATAAATCATGGTATAAAAAGAGAGTTGCAATAAAATGAATAGGAAGCAATGCTTCAGCATAGTATGAAGGTTTGATTTTATGGTGATGGGCTTATACATTTTTTACATCTCTTATGTCATTTCCTTTTCCCGCTATTCATTCTGCCAAATTAACTGCCTCTTTTCTCAGCACCCTGAAATTACAAACTTGTTCTGCTATTACATAATCTCTTTGGCATTTTATGCATTTGCGTTCATAACTGGTGCACTTTACCTAATAACCCGCTGGCAGGACAAGCCTGGTCCCTCTTTTTGTCAATTCTGGTTAATGACGATCCGTTATTGATAATTATCAATCCAAATAATACAATTGTAAAATCCCGGCTCTGTTGCGGCAATGGGATAAATAGTTTAGCGGTAGAAAGCAGGAGAACCGGTAAAATTCTCCGGAGGGCACAGCGCCGAACTGAAAAACGATATCGGCAGATTTCATAACCAATAAAAATAACCTGGATGAAAAGGACATTGGCAATTACTGTTTTCTCATTAGGAGCGTTGATAACCAAAAGTCAACTGAAGGATGAACTCATAGTAATTCCCCTTGAAAATACAAAGGAGATTAACGCCACTTCCGCACAATTGCATAAATCAAATACCGGCCGTGTAAACTTTTTTGTTTTTACTAAGGAGAAAAGTAAAAAGGTTGACTTAATATCTTTTTATACTTTGATGAGAGCCACCATAAGAAGTTTTTTACACCACAGGAAATTTTATGTTATTAAAGCTGCATCATCTGCAGATGCCGCCATGAAAATTGAATTTGTACTGAGAACCAGGAAAAAACTGATCAAAAATATATGGTTCGATTCGCACGGGCATTATGGTAACAGGTATTCGTCTTTTCGTATTGGAGCAGATCAATTCAGCTATAAAAATATAAACGACAGTAATTCAATAAAGAACTTACAAGGAATTGCTTTGTATTGTGATGAGCAAACCAATATTGGATTAGGTTCCTGTTATGCCGGTGCTGATTTTTATTTCCCCTCAACAGATAGTACACCTGCCTGCAGGATGAATGGTGATTCTCTGATGATTGGCATGGGAAATATTTTTACCAGATCTTCCATATTTGCCAGTGAAAGCTGGGTTATGTCAAAGCCGGGCATCTTTAAAAACCGATTTGGATTTGCAGGTTATCCACTCAATAAAAGATTTAAGGATAATATTTATGCGCCTGTGTGGGAAAGAATCGGGAAATGGAAACAATACTCCCTGCTTACGAGAGAGTTGCAAAGTATACCGACTATCGCTTTAGATAAGTGTGGCAATATCAGTCCAAATAAAGCTTATTACAACGATTTTAAAAAAGCAAAAAACAAAATTGCTAAAGTTTTAAAACAACTAAGACCCGGCCTTGCACGATTCAGTTGAAATGCATTCCTATTAGTGTTTCATTTGTCTATGAAGGCACATTGATCCAATCTACCGATTTGGCTTTAGAATAAATTCCTATCAATTCAGGCCTTACCAGGTTATTAAAAAATAATCCAGCTTTTTAAACTAATTATTTCACAATAAAAAAAATCAACATGAAATCAACTTCAACTTTCCTGGTGTTTATGATCCTCTTAACGGGGCAGTTTAGCCGGGGGCAGGGTTTTTCACCACAGGTTCAAAGCCGGCTGCAAAAAGTAATAGATAGTTTTCAAAAAAATCCCGTTAACCCTTTTATTGGCGGCATGTCGGTGGCTATAAAAGTGGACGGCCTGGCGTTATGGCAGGGAGCCAGCGGCTATGCTGCCCGCAATGTGGATGCACAGAACAATCTTCTTGCGGGCGGTATACCTTTCAATATTCATACCATTTCGCGAATATATAGTATCACTAAAACATTTACTGCGCCGCTGGTATTGGAATTGGCAAAACAGGGAGTCTTCAAGCTGGAGGATTCTATCAGTAAATATATTCCCATAAAAGCAATTAATCCCCGACTCAATAGCAAGGTAACCATCAGGCAGCTATTAGCCCATGAAAGTGGTTATTCAGACTATGTAAATGAATTTGATCTCCAGGTAGCGGTAGCTGCTCAACCAACACATATATGGACACCATTTGAGATGATGACTTTTGTACACCAGGTCAGTGAGCCCGGCGCAGAACGCCGCTATGCAAGTACCAACTATATTATTTTAGGAGCCATTATCGAGGCTGCTACAGGTAAGCATGTGGAGGACCTTTACAGGAGACGGTTCTTTGGGCCACTTGGTTTAACATCCATGTATCTTGATGTAAGGGAGAAACAGACAGGACCTGCCGTGTTAGCATCTCCTCACGATAACATTAGTGCATTCAACCCGGTTTTTCAATTAACAGGTCAACCCGTTTTTCCCGATGGCTTCACCAACATTTCGCGCTTTCCTTTAACTGCCATAGCATCCCTTGCCTTTACGGGCGGGGGCATCATATCTGATGCAAAGGATGTGGCGGACTGGAGTTCAGCGTTGTTTAGTGGTCGGGCCACAGGCAAATCTATTATTAATAAAATGCTGAGGTCTATTTCTCCTACCCCGGATGAGGATGGAGACAGGCTTGGTTATGGTTTAATCCTTTCAACTAAAATCAGCCCGACCGATATTTTTATAGGCCATGATGGAAATGCACCTGGTTATCGTTCTGTTATGTTTTACCAACCTGATAAGAAATTAACCCTGGTGATATTAACTAACTTTCACGGTGCCGATATATATGCAATAGCTAAAGCATTATATGCAGCTATGCCCGATTTTAGCTGCGGTAATAAAAGAGAGGATAAGGTTAAGATTTGTTATGGGAATAAAAATTTATGCATACAAAGATCCCGCGCTTCCTGGTACCTCCACTGCGGGGCTTATCTTGGTGAATGTGCAGATGGTTGTTCCGATCCACTATCAAAATCAAATGGCCAGGTGGTATCTAAATTTCAAAGTCTACCTGCAGCGAATTACAAGTTCGGCGCTTTTCCAAATCCATTCAACAACACAGTTTCTTTTTCATTCAGGCCAACAGAATCAGGACTGATAAGTCTCCGGTTATATGACATGAGCGGCAAATTATTAACCACCATTTTTAATGGATATGTCCAACAGGGTATATTCCAACGAGTGAATTTTGATGGCAGCAAATTACCTGCCGGTAACTATATAAGCCGCCTGCAAACGGCTTCCGGATTTACAGCGCAAAAACTGGTTCGAAGCCATTAGGATCCTATCCATGCGGGTAACGAAGTGAAACAAAGTTTCAAATAAACCAATGGTTCATAATTATTGCAAAGGGCAGTAAAGCATAAATTATTTTATTATCATTTAATATTTCTTCATCATTAAACTCATCAATTATGAAAAAGTCAATTCTATTACTCATCGGCTATTTTTTACTATTGAATTATTCAAAGGCCCAGCAATCAGCATTTGGCATCACTGCAGGAGCAGCCTTAACTTCCTACAAAATTAAAGCAGAGTCGGTATCGGTAACTTCAAAAACAAAACCAGGTTTTACGGTTGGAATTATATCTTCTTTAGGCCTTGGGCAACATTTCAGTTTTATGCCCTCACTAAACTATATTCAAAAAGGCGGCTCAATTGAGGGGCAAGGTTCGACAGACAAAATAACGCTGAATTATCTTGAACTGCCTTTAAACTTTGTTTACAATTCGAACTCAGCTAATGGGAGATTTTTTATTGGAGCAGGCCCTTCTTTAGGCATGGGCTTATCCGGCAAGGATAAATCGGATGGTAATGGCACAGGCCCCATGACTGCAGACATAAAATTTGGAAGTGGCGAAAGTGACGATTTCAAGGCATTTGAAGCAGGTGTAAATTTTTTGGCGGGGTATCAATTCAAAGGAGGCTTTCTTCTTACTGCGAATTACAATGCAGGCCTGAACAATATTGCCAATACTAGTGCCGGTGATCCCATAAAAACCAAATATCATAACAGGTATTTCGGGATTCGCATTGGGTTTATGTTTCCGGGTAAAAAGAAATAGATTACCAAATCAGAAGACTTTAGTTTCTTTGATATTCATGCTGAAAAGAGTGATCTAAACGACGTATTGAGAGATGAGGAATCTTGTAGCTAAAATAATTCCGGTAGCAGATCAATAATGTTTTAATATCTATTTCCCCATGACAAAAAATACAAGTCAACTATCGATTACATATTGTCAGGGTGATTAATTTAAGTAATTTTGAGACGGGCTTCATCATTATATATTCATTGTTGGGGTACTCCTCCAGAGTGAAGTAGAAGTTTCATCAAATTATTTTACAAATGAAAGTAACTAACTATGCTGCCTGTCTTTTTTTAGGTCTGTTTATTTCTTTTGGCTGTAATCAAGCACGGAAAAAACCCGGAACTGATTTACCGTTATTTGTGCCCGATGGGCTGGAAGTTACACTTTGGGCTGAATCACCCATGTTTTATAATCCGACCAACCTGGATATTGACGCAAGGGGCCGTGTATGGGTAACTGAGGCCGTAAACTACAGGAACTTCAATAATGATTCCGCCAAATTTTTTCATCATTCCAAAGGCGACAGGGTGATGATACTCGAAGATACCAACGGAGATGGCGTAGCTGATTCTTCAAAAATGTTTGTTGAAGATACCAGTTTGGTATCTCCATTAGGTATTGCCGTAATCGGTAACAAGGTAATCGTGTCCTGCGCGCCAAACCTTATTGTATACACTGATGAAAATGGAGATGATAAACCTGATAAGAAAGAAATCTTACTTACGGGATTTGGTGGCAAAGACCATGATCATTCGCTGCATGCAGTCTTAGCGGGGCCTGATGGTAAATGGTACTTCAATACAGGTAACGCAGGTCCGCATATTGTAACCGACCAAAAGGGATGGACATTGCGTGCGGGAAGTATATATACCGGGGGAACTCCCTACAATGAGAAAAATGAAGGCAATATGAAAAGTGATGATGGAAAAGTGTGGGTAGGTGGACTGGCATTATCTATAAAACCTGATGGTTCAGGTATGAGGGTACTGGGACATAATTTCCGTAACGCCTATGAACTGACCGTCGATTCGTACGGTAATTTCTGGCAAAATGATAATGATGATGAAGTAGCGGCCTGCCGCACTGCATGGCTGATGGAAGGAGGCAACGCCGGATATTTCAGCACAGATGGAACACGGACCTGGCAGGCGGATCAACGCCCGGACCAGGATATTTTTACCGCACATTGGCACCAGGAAGATCCCGGGGTAATGCCTGTTGGAGATCGTAGTGGTGCAGGTGCACCTACCGGTATCGTATTAAATGAAGGTGATGCACTGGGAGAAAAATACCGGGGCATTCTGCTGAGTGCAGACGCAGGCAGGAACGTGATCTTTGGCTATCATTCGAGGAAAGACAGGTCCGGGTATATCCCTGCTGAAAGAAGCAACTTTATTACTTCCCTGAGCCAGGATACGGCATTATATATATGGAATGACAGTGCTGCCAACAGCCGGAAAGAAAAATGGTTTCGCCCGAGTGATGTTGCTATAGGAACTGATGGCGCTATTTATGTGGCCGATTGGTATGATCCTGTTGTAGGCGGCCACCAGATGCAGGATAAAACAGGATTTGGAAGGATATACCGTGTCACCCCAAAAAATAAAACACTTCGATCACCACATATTGATCTGAGCAGTATTGCCGGCCAATTGGAGGCATTAAAAAATCCGGCTATTAATGTACGCCATCTTGCTTTTAATGAATTGAGAAAACAGGGCGAACCTGTTATTGAGCCGGTAAGCTCATTATTAAAAGATGGTAATCCATATATACAGGCCAGGGCGATATGGCTGCTGCCGCAGTTAGGGGCGAAAGGCATTGCTGCAACAGAACAACTGCTGAAAAGCCCTGATGAAAATATCCGCACAATCGCCTTTCGCTCTTTACGTGTATCCGTGGCTGATATATTACCTTACGCGATTAAATTACAAAATGATCCTTCATCATTTGTACGGAGAGAAATTGCCATTGCGCTGCGTGATCTACCTTTTGAAAAAACAAAGCCGGTATTGCTTGAACTTACCAGGCAATATGATGGTGAAGACCGATGGTACCTGGAAGCGATCGGCGCTGCGCTGGCCGGTCATGAGGCAACTGTATATGCTGAAATAAAACAGGCAATGGCAGGCGATAAGACTTCCATACAATGGGATAAAAAAATGAGCACAATTGCCTGGCGTTTGCATCCCGTAGCAGCATTGAATGATCTTTTACTCCGGGCTGTTGATTCTGCGCTTGATGCAAAAGAGCGGCGATCAGCTATTACTGCAATTGGATTTATCAATGATAAAAAAGCTGCAGAAGCTATGCTGGCTCTCAGTAAAAATAAATTACCGGATGTTAGGGAACAGGCTGGCTACTGGTTATCATTCCGACAGGGGAATGAATGGTACAGTTTGTTAAACTGGAAAAGTATTCATATCAATACGGCATTTGAAAGAAAACTCGCAGCAATGAAAGTAAAACTGCAGGGAGTGCTGGATGAACATATATCAACGGATGCGAGAAAATGGCGGTTAGAAGAAATGGCAAAAGATTCCATCGGGGGACAGTTATTGATCGGGATTGCCGCTGCAAATAAATTTCCCAAAGCACTTACTCCGTTAATGGAAGAAATTATTTTTAAAAACCCTGATATAACGGTGCGGGTGCAGGCCGGAAAATATTTTAAGCAACCCGGTGGTAAGCAAAATTATTCCATACCCATCATTGCATCTTTACAAAGTGATGAAAAAAAAGGGAACATAGTATTTAGTACTTATTGTGCTTCCTGCCATAAGGTGGGGCAAACCGGTAATAATATCGGGCCAGCGTTAACCAATATCGGCAAAAAGTTTGATAAAACAGGTTTACTGGATGCCATTATAAATCCCAGTGCCGCGATAATGGCAGCCTATGAACCCTGGCTGATCAATACAAGTGATGGCGGTTCCTTTTTTGGTTTCCTGGTAAGTGAAAATAAACAGGCAATTATTATAAAAGATGTAACAGGAAAGATGAATACGATCGCTACAGAAAAGATAACTTCGAAGCAAAAGCAAAGTAAAAGTATGATGCCTGAGCCTGCACTAACAGGCCTGACAGAACAGCAACTTGCCGATGTGACTGCTTACCTGATGGGAAATTATTAATTGATAGTTTTTTTAATTGATAATTTTTTTAATTGATAATTTTTTTAATTGATAATTGATAATTGATAATTGATAATTTGTTCAATGGATAGAGTTTAATTGATAAGTGATAATTTATTTAATTGATAATTTGAAAATTCATACAGCTTTCATTTCTTGGAATTTAGAAAGCCTTAAGGCAGATTTTATTAATCCGGGTAAGATGACCCTTACTTGATAAAATCAGGGTTTTCTGTGATGCGGGTGCCATCATTTATGAAGGCTTCTATATATTTTTTAATTCTTCTTTTTGCCTCTTCCTGGTTACTGTTGTTGAGATTGATATTGAGGAGGTCGATAAACCAGGGAAGTTTTGATTTGCTATGTATGTAGGCTATGACGATCTCTCTTGAAATGGGTAATGTGGAGCCTTTAGATGTATCGAACACATCCTTATTACCGGCGTTTAATAATTTGCCATATTCCTCTTCCAGTAGCTTTTCGAAAAGGAGTAAAGAAAAAGTATCACCTGCCTTTGTTCCGGTACCCGGATCATCTTCAGTCAGTATGGCTCCTTTGACAACCCATTCCCAAAGAATGCTCAACCGGATCTCCCCTGTAGCCATATCTTCCATCAGGTACAAAATATCGTCATTACCAAAGAAGTCTGCCGGCTTTAAAGCTGCAGCCTGCAATCCCTGCCCGAAGGCATTTCCATATTGCAAAGCTACACTTAGCAGGTTACGGGCACCCCTTATCGTAGTAGCAGCAGGCTCAATTAATATCAGCCCCGCTTCATCCTGCCTGGTATAGGTAAGCCGGGGAAATTCTCTTCCCAGTTGGTTGGCTCGCCCGGGCTTTTCCCAAACAGGCCTCACAATGTTTACCATCTTCCAATGGGCTACCCATTTTCCGCTTGCCCCCTCCCGTTGTTCCCGATCGGCGCCGGCAACCGCTTTTTTCATACCGGCGGCAACCCCTTGCTCCGACCCCACCGGGATATTCGGTTCCATTCCACCCTGCCATAATGCGAAGTTTCCGTTGCTGTCAGGAGTATTTACAGCGCATCGTACCCGGTTTTCATAATTGCGCATGTAGCCATAGGTCATGGTAATGGCTTCGATATCGGGGTTAACGAAGCTTTTATCCCAGGCCATTGCGTCGGCCACGCTATTGATATAATCCCACCGGCCGGTGTTGTATCCTATAAAATGTTTTCCAAGTGCGGCGCGTATTTCCATTAGCTGGTGAGTGGCCTCCAGTTGTTCAACCAATACATACACTTTAATGGTTCCAGCCGGGAGGCCAAGATGATCTTCGAGCGCTGACAGCATATCATTCCATAGGGCGGCCTCTCCTGCTGTTTGAATTTTAGGAAGATACAGGACAATAGAAGAACCAGCCAACTGCAATTGTTTATAATTATTTACCACGTATAAGATTGTATCTGCGATGGATGCGGCCATTGCCACACCATTTTCATCGCGGATGTGCCGGTCATCCAGGTGCAGACCACGTGCCCGGAATATTTTTGTTGTGAAATTTAATTGCTCTTCCCAATTGCCAACAATATCATGACCAAAGAAGCCCGTTGACCATTTATTCATTTCAGCGGCTACCATTTCAGCTACCTTAAAAAACAGCCGATCCTTGCTTATTGCAAGTTTTAAATTTCGCTGGTTATCGAGCGACATTGTTTTTACCTGGCCAAGTGCATCCTCACCATCGAACATCCATCCGTCAGCCCCGGAAAGCAATGCATAGGCCACATTACGGATACTGCTTTCAATACCGGAGTTTGGTTTGGCCGCAGGCCCGGTGCCTTGTATCCATTGCCGTTGCAGGTCTGCAGGAATAATGGCACCTTCAAATTTTCCATCCCTCGCGTCCTGTACCCTGATCTTTGTCCGGGGAATATAACTATCGGGATCTAAAAATGTAATCCGCCTTTGTTGCAGGTGCCGTTCTGCCCTAAGTTTTATCCGGGAATCCATGGCCTCTTTAATGTCTTTGTTGAAATGAGCAAGTGCTGAGAGTGCCGACAATACTTCAGGTGTATACACATCGCTGTATCTTTCGCCGAGGTCAGCATTAATTGTAAAATTATTCATCATTGCCGGGTTGATATTATGTATTAATCATTGTATTTTCCTTATCAGCCATTATAAAAACAGTCATGGTCAGGGGACCGTGAGCACCGAGTACAAGGGCCTGTTCAATGTCTGCAGTTTTAGAGGGGCCGCTAATGAAGCCAGCAAAACCGTAGTCTGCTGAACCTATTTTTTGATATGCTTCATGAAGGGAAGGAAGAATGTTTCGGGCACTAACTACTACGGCCAGGTGCTGACAAATATACGGGAGGATGCGATGCCCCATAACCTCTTCAGTAAGCCAAACTGCTCCGTTTTCCGCAACAGCAAAATGAGCATTTATAACAGCCAGCTCAACGTCATTATAGGTAAGGGGATCAACAGCCGTGGATACCAATTCAAAACAATCAGCCAGGACCGGCAAGGTGGTTACGCTACGCTTTGATGTATCAAATTGTTTATCGATTAATATTTTTACAGAAGCCAAATCATCCACCAAAAATGCCGTACCACCAATGGACCTAAAAACATCCATGTATTTTTGAACGCTATCATCCGGGTCTCCTTTAAACATGGTTATATCAGGTAAGGTCGTTGCCGGAGGTTGATTTTTTAAAACGGCTTCAAGGATTTTTTCCCTACTGGTCATTGCGATAATTTATTAAGATTTTCCTTATTCCCATTTCCTTCGTTTTTTGCGTACCATGCTGAAAATGACTCCTTTGAACCCTCCGGCATATCACGTTGCTTATACCATGGATTCAATTTATTATTTACTGCAAACGGAATGTTATGTAATACCCACCTGGCTGCCCTGGAGGCTGTATTAAAAGAAGTTGGTGAAGACAGGGTCCATGCCATTGTTTTCATGCCCAGGGCTTTTGTATTGGCTGCATATCCTTCCTTCACTATTAACTGCCTCCATTTATACAACTGTTCATGAATATTGATCTTTACAGGGCAAACGTTGGAACAGGAGCCGCAAAGTGTGGATGCAAATGGCAGGTCAGCATGCTCTTTCATATCCAGGTTGGGTGCCAGGATCGCGCCGATGGGTCCTGAGATAGTATTGTGATAGCTAAGGCCACCGCTCTTTCTATAGACGGGGCATGTATTCATGCAGGCACCGCATTTAATGCATTTTAAGGAGTCTCTAAAATCTGCACGGCCCAACTGCCGGGTCCTTCCTGCGTCTACCAGCACCAGGTGCATTTCCTGCCCGGCCCGCGGTTTTTTATAGTGGCTTGAATAGATGGTTATGGGCTGACCGGTGGCGCTTCTTGCAAGCAATCTTAAAAAAATACTGAGATGTTTTTTTTGAGGTATTATCTTTTCCAGCCCCATGGAAGCAATCTGCACTTCTGATAAATGAGCACCCATATCTGCATTTCCTTCATTAGTGCAAACTACATATTCACCTGTTTCTGCAACCGCGAAGTTAACCCCGGTTAGTGCAGCGCGCCTTGTAAGAAATATATTCCGAAGGTGTTTACGGGCAACCCTCGTAAGTAATGTAGGGTCCGACAAGCCCTTTTCGGTTCCCAGGTGTTCATGAAACAGTTCACCTATTTCCTCTTTCCTTTTATGGATACAGGGAAGAACGATATGACTTGGAGGCTCATTGTCAATTTGCTGAATATATTCTCCAAGATCAGAATTAATAACGCCGATTCCACGTTCTTCAAGGTATTCATTCAAATGACATTCTTCGGTAAGCATTGACTTACTTTTTACCAGCTGTGTAATTTCTTTTGCCTTCAAAATGGAATACACGATCGCATTATGCTCTTCCGCATCGGCAGCCCAATGAACTTTGATACCATTCTTTGTAAGATTCGCTTCAAACTGTAACAGGTATTCATGAAGGTTTGAAATTGTATTGCTTTTTATTAAAGATGCAGCTTCACGGAGTTGTTCCCACTCGGGTAGCTGCTTTGAAGCGATGTCACGCTTTTCACGGATATACCAAAGCGCTCCATCATGCCAGTCCACACGTTCTTCATCCTTAATAAAAACTTCTGCCAGGGTAGCATGGTCTTTTGTTTTGACCTGTTTCATAGGGTAGCATTTAAAATTTCAGCAATGTGTAATACTTTAACCGGCCTGTTATTCCTGTGAAGGATTCCTTCCAGGTGCATCAGGCAGGAAAGATCGGATGATGTGATATACTCAGCACCATTTTTAATATGATCTGTTATCCTGTCCTTACCCATTTTAACAGATACCGCTTCTTCGGCAATACAAAAGGTTCCGCCGAATCCACAGCATTCATCTGAACGATCCAGGTTTATTTGTTCCAATCCTTTCACCATACCTAATAAGCGCTGCGGTTTTGAAAAAGCGGTAGCGTTCAGTTCACTCATTTGCGATAAATAAAGACCACGCAACCCATGGCAACTATGGTGCAATCCAACCCGATGAGGAAAAGAGGCATCCAGTTTCTCCACTTTCAGCACATCTGTTAAGAATTCTACCAGTTCAAATACTTTTGCCCGGATTCCAGCTGCCTGTCCGGGATTTTTTTGAGATGCCAAATGATCTTTGATATGCAATACACAACTTGCGGAAGGGGCAACGATATAATCAAATGCAGAAAAATTTTCTATGAAAAGATCACTGCAACCCTGTGAAAGATTTTCGAAGCCGGCATTTGCCATGGGCTGTCCACAACAGGTTTGTTTGGGAGGATAGACAACATCGACGTTCAATTTTTGTAGCAACTGCAGTGCGGCCTTCGCGGCATTGGGGTAAAACTGGTTTACATAACAAGGTATAAAGAGTCCGACGATCATAGTGAGGTTTTTTAATATCGATCTGCTAAAGAATTATTACTACATTTTATCCTGGCATGAGTTTAAAAGCGAGTATACGTCCAGTATCTATTGTTTCCGCCAGAATGAATGTGATCTTTCTACCCGTTTGCCTAGACATTCAGTCTATCAAATATAATATGCTTACCAATCAGAAACTGATAAAAGATAAAATATTTGTTTCCCATGTTTTGTTTGGTATGACGCACCCACCAGCAAGTTTTGAAATTGTTCGACGCGGCGGACAGATTGACGTTTCCTCATTTTTTCTACCCACATATCACCTGCTGCGGCGGATGGAGTGACGTACCATCATTTTTTTCTTGACCGGTGAAAGGAGTCCTGAAAATCATTTTCGACCGTTTCAAAGATTTATATAAAATATTCAGGGTGCTTTAGTATTGTCAAAAATTTGCAAGCTTTGCAAGCGCCAGGTAAAGTGCCTGGTTGCCGGAGGAACCCTTACCCATTGCCTGTATGCTCAGGTATAACTGCTTGACCAATGCCAGGCCTGGCAGAGATAACCTCATGGCCTCTGATTCTTCAAGCGCAATAGTGATATCCTTTACAAAATTGTCGACCGAAAAACCGGGTGAAAAATCTCCCTTTACTATTTTGGGTGCCAGAATGTCCAGGCTCCAGCAACCAGCCGCTCCCTTGCTGATGGATTCTAACATGGTGTTAAGGTTCAGCCCGGCTTTTGCACCATAGATCAGTCCTTCGCATACACCAATTAAGGTTCCGGCAAGGGTTATCTGGTTACACATTTTCGTGTGCTGGCCAGACCCGGCAGGTCCCTGGTAAACCATGTTTTTCCCGAACACATCAAAGAGGGGAAGCGCAGTATCTACCACTTCTTTTTTTCCGCCCATCATAATAGAAAGGGTACCATTGATCGCCCCAACCTGTCCACCTGAAACCGGGGCATCAATAAATGCCGCTCCGGATTTTTCTGCTTCTCCGGCAATTCTTATGGCAAGACTTGGTTTTGTAGTCGTCATATCTATCAACAACGTTTCCTGTCTTAACCCTTTAAATATTCCCTGTTCTCCAAAATAACATTCTTCCACATCTTTCGGAAACCCGATAATTGTGACGATTACTTCGGAGTCAGCAGCAAGGTCGGCAGGCGTATTAAACCAGGTGCAACCCATACCAATTAAATCAACAGCTTTTTCCTTTGTCCGGTTGTGCACATTTACCTTGTAACCGGCGTTTACCAAATGTTTAACCATTGGATTACCCATCAGGCCAGTACCGATCCAGCCTATTTTTTTATTTTTCATTGTATTGTTTTTAAAAATTTATTTTGTTATTCAAAGACCTTTTCAACATATTTCCCTCTCTTTTGGTGAGGAGTCATGCGTGAGGTTGTTAGTCTTTTTGCCTATAATAATAACTACCAATGCCAAAGTTATCAATATGAACACCAGTATTAGCAAGTATATAAACCCTTTGGCAGGGTCCATTTTCAGAGCGGGTGTTTTATTATCAATCATTTGATAAACCGGGATCAGCCATTTAAAAAAATACGCCTGTGCCAATACAATGAAACAGATCAGTCCCAACATTAAGAAACTATGTTTCACCGTAAAACGGAATAAATCGGATTCTTTTCCTATAAGACCGCCGGCAGCAGCAGCCACGGCTATTGATTGGGGAGAGATCATTTTACCAACTACACCACCTGAGACATTGGCTGCGACGGTTACCACAGGATCCACGCCAATGGAAGTAGCTGTCGCGTATTGGAGCTTGGCAAACAAGGCATTGGCTGAAGTATCGGAACCAGTAATGAACACCCCCAACCATCCAAGTACCGGTGCGAAGAAGGGGAAAAAAGATCCCGTATTCGCGAGTGCCACTGCCATTGTTATTGTGATACCCGAATCATTTACAATATACGCGAATCCCAATACTGTTGCTACCGTGAAGATGGGATATTTAAGCTGGCTGACCGTGGCGCCAAATGTTTTAACCCCATCACTGAATCTCATGCCAACCAGGGGTATTGCAATCAAGGCAGAAATAAATATCGCGGTGCCGGAAGCGGATAAATAGTTGAATTTAAAGATATGTGGTAATAAATTCCCCTTCGTGTCAACGATAACGTTATGAAGACCCGGCATTTCAAACTGCGTTTGCCCGGCAACGTTAAGAAGGCTTTTAATGGGTGGCAATCCCCAGGCAATGATCATGATGGTGAGCAAAATAAAGGGAGACCAGGCCCTGATAATCTGCCCAGCAGTATATGTTATATGTGTGTTGATTATAGGAGCGGGTTCATTTTTAAAGCGCCATATTTGTTTGGGTTTCCAGAACCTTAAAAACAGGACGAGGGAAATAATGGAACCGAGGCCTGCAAATACATCAGGAAGTGCCGGGCCAAGATAATTGGACGAAGACCATTGCAATAAAGCGAAAGAAATACCTGATACTAAAATTGCGGGTAATACTTCCATTGACTTCTTAATACCCGACATCAGTATTATCAAATAAAACGGAAGCACCAACGACAAAACGGGAAGGGTTCTGCCTACCATTTGAGAAATCGCCATTTCAGGAATACCTGATACCTGTGAAGCGACTGTTATAGGAATACCGATGGCACCGAACGCAACCGGGGCCGTATTAGCAATCAGGCATATGCCTGCAGCATACAGGTGGTTAAATCCTAAGCCCACCAGCATGGCTGCGGTAATTGCAACGGGTGCGCCAAACCCGGCAGTTCCTTCCAGAAAAGAGCCAAAAGAAAATGCGATCAGCAGGGCCTGCATTCTCCTGTCGGAGGTAATGGAGCCCATAAAATGTTTGATTATCTCAAACTGGCCGCTTTTGATGGTGATATTAAATAGGAATACTGCTGATATGATGATCCAGCAAATTGGGAACAATCCATAAAGGGCGCCATTCAAGGTAGAAAGTAATGCGAGCTTTACAGGCATTTTGTAAACAAGTACAGCAATAAGTAAAGCGATCAGGGTGGCAATAAAACTCGCGATGTATCCCTTCATTTTTTTGATAATCAATGCCCAGAATATGAATAAGACCGGCAGGACCGCTACCAACGATGATAATAATATATTATTAAAGGGATCAATTGACTGTGTCCAGTTCATGATTTATTTGTTTACGAGTTTCCTTTAAAAAATGTATACAATTATAGTCCATTTCATTTTGTGGTTCGTGAAGACACGAACCTAGGCCGTGGCGGAATCTTACTCCATTATTTGTGGCTCGTGAAGACACGAACCACGGCCGTGGCGGAATCATAGTCCATTTTCATTTTGTGGTTAGTGGAGACATGAACATAAATATTTTTCTTTGCCACGAATGCATGAATTTGCACGAATAATGGCAATCTAATTAAAAGCTTCATAGATATTTCTGCAATTATGGCAGAAAGAAATAATTTATCAGTTTCAAAAACAGGCTACGATAAATCCAGTGCAATTATTTCGTGATCAATTATTTTCGGCACGTTTAATATCAGCATTCCCTTACTCACTTCAAACAAGGGATCCTGGTCAGCCATCAGTAAATGTACGCCTGTTATT
>JBDTWP010000041.1:0-27784 GCA_040006615.1 Ferruginibacter sp. | reverse complement strand
TATTCTTTGTGCCCGGGATTGAGTTAATCCTGCTGCTAAAAGGATCTATTATTTCCTTTTTTGTTTGGTTGTTACCAGCAATGATGCCATTATTGGGATACTTAATATCTTCGGTGAAGGATGGTTGCCGGATTGCAAACTGCATTGCCACAGGGGAAGATGCAGGGAGTTGATTAACAAGGGTATTGATTTTTAAGCCAATATTTGAAGCTGTCCCAGGCTTACTATCCGGAATAGTGCCTGTTATCTTAGACTTAATAGAGCCGGTGGGATCATCTATTAACGTTTGCGAAACAAATCGTGGAGTATTTGTTAGTGCAACTATTTTTTGTTGAGAAGTAATTTTACCGGATCCTGTATAAAAATACGTATTCTTGGTATTTAGGTATCCCATAAACAATAATGCGGAGATAAGGGTGATACTCATGGCGACTGATGGCCATTTCCTTCCAGGGTGTATATTATTGTATATACTGTGCCAGATCCGTTTGGAAGGGTACATCCTGAATTCGTTCGACCTTTCTCTTAGCAATCGTTCAAAATCGTCAGTATGAAAATTTCTGTCCATCTTTCACAAGGTTTCGTTAAGCTCCATTGTTAGTTTGGTTAAATCCTATTTTGTGGCCAGTGCAGCACCAAAAAAAGATGTTTTGACTCTTGGCTTCAATATTATTTTCTTTTTAACTAATACATCTTCCAGCATTGCCTTGGCCCTTGTATACTGAGACCGGCTGGTACTTTCCTCAATATCCAGCATATTGCCAATTTCCTTATGTGAGTACCCTTCTATTGCATAAAGATTCAGTACGGTCTTATATCCAATAGGTAATATCCTGATACATTCCACAACTTCCTTGGCCTGCATGATTGATGGAATATTTTCTTCTCTGATTCCAATCCCGCCTGCATATGTGATATCTACACTATCTGAAAACTTTTTATTCTTCTTTAGTACATTAATACAGGTGTGTACAACAATTCTTCTGATCCATCCTTCCAAAGCACCCTCACTTCTATATTGATGTATTTGGGAAAATACTTTTATAAATCCTTCCTGTAGCATATCCTCAGCATCCTCCCTGTTTTTTGCAAAACGATAACAAACTCCCAGCATTCGGGGACTAAAACGACTATATAGGGCCTCCTGCGAAGCTGCATGGTTTGCAAGACATCCGGCCAGCATTAGCTCTTCCGTCATAGGTGTGTTTTGATTACACTATAAATATAGACAATTAAAGGAAATAAATTGCTGCATTTCCAAAAAAAAATGGTCATTTATTGACCATTTTGATACAACTAAGCCTATGATTTACCAATTTGCCCTTAGTGCAACCATAAAATTTCTACCTCCGGCCGAAAAACCCGAAGCAAAATACCGGTAGTTTCTGTCAAAAATATTTTCAATCCCTACCTGTAATTGAAGGTTTTTGGTGCAATTTATATTTCCTTTCCAGTTTGCAGTTAACCAGGATGGCATACCATCAGCAGTAGCATATTGCGCATTATCTTCCCCGTCGGCGTTATATTTGTCTAAATGTTTCCAGCCATTATAAAGGATGTATAATTCGGTAAAGAATTTTTTATGCTGATAGGCAAAACTGCTTTTTCCCATAACCGGTGGAATATGATCTAATGGTTTGCTGGAAACCTTTCTGTTTACCAATGCGTAACTGCCATTTACCTGTTTTTCATATACACTTGATGCAATTGAATTCTCTGTTCTATACCGGCCTTTTGTATAACTGAGGGTGCTATTAAATGTTAAGCCGGAAATTAATATTGCATTTACTCCGAGTGTAAAGCCATATACCGATGCTTTGTTTACATTCTGGCTGGCTAATACCTGGCTTTTAACACCATTGTAAATAATTGAATCCTGCCCGTTTAATTTAAAAGGAGATTTTATAATGGCATTCCTGAATAATGTGTAAAATCCTGTCAATTCAATCGTAATTCTATCAGCAATATGTTGACTGACAGATAAATCTGAATTATAAGTGTACTCTGGTTTTAAGTTTGAATTCGGCAGCACTACTTGTCTGGCAGCTGTACTTGATTCAAATACTTTTGCCAAATCATCCACATTCGGTGCCCTGAAGCCTGACGAAACAGATACCCTAATTGTTGTATTTTCTTGAGGAGTGAACACAATACCTAAGTTTCCTGTAAACGCAATATTATTTTGTTCTACAGCTGTGTCAGGCAAACTAAAAAATGAATTATCTGAAATATTACTTGATAAACTGATTGCCTGCAAACGAATTCCATCATTTAAAACCAATTTTTTATTAATGAATTTGTAAGTATTCTGCGCATAAATGCCAAAATTTTTCATGTTATTTGTACCATCAGGATAACGGGTATTTAGTTTGATTACTGTTCCTGTTGTTAAGTTTGTTCTGCTTGCCCGGGATTTCACATCGTTCAGCTGAACATCTGCTCCGATTACTAATTCATTATTGCCTGAAAATTTTCTTCCGCTTACTGTTGTTCCAAACACTTTCACTTTTTCTACCTGGCTGTCAAACCTGTCTCTGCGCCTGTATTCCCTTGTTTGACGGCTTTCTTCTATATCCTGGTAATTTACATTTGCTTTTAATTCATCAAAAAAGGCGAGTTTTGCGATATTTAGTTCATATATGCCCATCACTCTTTTTTGGGGTCCATAATACCATTCTGCATAACGCAATGTGGTACCAATTGTGCCACCAAAATTTCTGATGTCCTGTAGCCGGTCATACCGGGGTACGTTGTTAGAGTTGGATAATTGAAAATTTAGCGTATGACTTATATGTTCGTTTTGCTTGTAAAGGAATTTTTGGGTAATATCCCATTGTTTATATCCAGAAAATTTTTGTACCCTGTCATCCTTATTTACCATAACGGAATCCACGTCATTAACCTGGCCAATGTATTGGCTTCTTCTTCCAAAATCGGGGTATTTGTCATGGTAATTATCGCCCATTTTCAAATCACCGAAATCACTGTAGTTATAGGCCTGGAACCAGGCGAATTTTTTGCCTCCTATACTGGCATCGGCATGAATAGTTTTTTCTTCATTAACCGTGCTGTACCTGGCAAATGCAGTGCCGGCGGTAAAGGATTTTTTGTCGCCGGATAATACAGGCGATTTGGTAATCAAATGAATAGTGCCACCCAACGCATCACTTCCATATACTGTAGATGAGGGTCCATACATTATTTCCACCCTTTTTAAAGAATTCTGGTCAGTTGTAATTACGTTTTGCAAATGCCCCGATCGGTAAATAGCATTATTCATCCTGACTCCATCAATAACCAATAAAATTCTGCTTGCTTCAAAACCCCTTATTACTGGGCTGCTGCCACCCTGCTGGCTTTTTTGGACAAAAATTTTACCAGTGTTGATCAATAAATCTCCCGTATTTTGAGCGTTGGATTGTGCAATGGCTTTTGCTGAAATTGCATCAACCTTTTGTGCAATATTTTTTTTCTTTTCATTAAAATTGCTTGAAGAAACAACTACCTCCTCAAGGTCTATATGTTTTATTGAAGTATCAGTTACCGGTGTGGTTGTTTCTTGCGCTAACATAGTTTGAAGCAGTAAGAGTAGAGGGACCAGTAAATATATCTTTTTCATTTGATTAGTTTAGGTACATGGAAATTTTCTGTTCGTTTATAACAGTGTACATACAACTGAAAATATAACTGCAGTTGAAATTAAATGGAGCAAAACTATAGGTTGGGTGGTGGTGTAATTACAGATAGGGATTGGCTAACCACAACTTCGCTGTAATCGAAGTAAAATGTTTTAATATTTTTAGCAGGTGATGGTATTTTCAGGGCGTGATTTTTATTGAATACTCCGGTGAAAATAAATTTCAGTATTAGCTGGTTAAAGGGCACTGAATTATCTTTTTTCTGATGCATCATGCCTGCGAACTCTTTCTCCAATTCGTCTTCATCAACATCAAATATGCCAGTTAACATTATTTTATTATCAGTGATCGTAAATGATTTTACATCAAATAATTTTCCATCAATTATGACTTCCTTGTTTTTTTTTAACCAATAAATATCTGCCTGTTTTACTGTAATGGTTTGCAACGAGCCATTTTCCAGCCTTTCTTCCATTTCATGCAACAGAATGGTTTGCCTGATTAAAAATCCCGCAAAAAATAACAGTGGGGAAGCCGCTACAAGCAGCATTGCAAAAGCTGAAATTTTTTCCCTGTTAAACATTTTGATAAAACTAATCAATTATTTTGTTGGAGCTTGTTTTGGCTTCTGCGGACGTTTTAGGCTGTCTTCGGGATAGTGGGCTTTTATACTATCTCTTAATGCAGTAACCCAGTTGGCAATACTTAGCTTTTGTTGTTCATCCAATTTTGCATTGGTATGTATCAACGTGTAAGAGGTGAGTGGCATTTCCCCTTCTTTGATCTGTTCGTTAATTTCTTCTAACTTTTTGTATTGCCGCCCGATTCGGTAGGATGCAAACTCAGAGAAATCCAATTCTTTCTTTCCTTCTTTTATATGATCTGCCAGCCACCAAGCTACAGGCTGAATTTTGGAGTACCAGGGATATTTTGTATTGTTACTATGGCAGTCGAAACAGCTAGTTTGTAATATTTTCTGAACGTTATCAGGTACATGATAAGCGCTGCTGATATCATTTGCGACGAGCGGGAATGATGTACTTACATTTTTCTCAGGGTGAAAAAACTGGATGATGATTAATGTGGCCAGCATGAACAGGCCTAATGGCTTTAAGATTCTTTTCATTATATAAGCTTTTTTAAAATTGCTAAAAATCAGATCAGGATATTACCCGTCATTTCCGGAGGAATAGGTAAATGCATCATCGTTAAAATTGTGGGCGCAATATCTCCCAGTTTCCCGTTTTTAACGCCGCCTTTCCATTCTTTATCAATAACGAAAAATGGGACCAAATTTAATGTATGTGCTGTATTGGGGCTGCCATCTTCATTTATTTCATAATCAGCATTGCCGTGGTCGGCAAGCAGGAATACCGCGTAATCATTAGCCAATGCCGCAGTTACTACCCTTTCCACGCAGGCATCTACAGTTTCAACCGCTTTTATAACTGCATTCCATACACCAGTATGCCCTACCATATCAGCATTTGCAAAATTCAAACAGATAAAATCGGCCGTTTTATTGTCTATCTCAGGAACAATGGCATCTGTTAATTCAAAGGCGCTCATTTCTGGTTGCAGATCGTAGGTAGCAACTTTTGGTGAAGGGATCATTATCCTTTTTTCTCCCTCGAACGGCACTTCCCTGCCGCCACTGAAAAAGAAGGATACATGAGGATATTTTTCAGTCTCGGCAATACGGATTTGTGTTTTGCCATTTTGTTGAAGTATTTCACCCAAAGTATTTTTCAAATCATCATTTTCAAACACTACATGAACATTATTAAAAGTCTGGTCATATTGCGTCATGGTAGTATAATGGAGATCCAGTTTATGCATATTAAATTCGGGCATGTCTTTTTGCGTAAGCACAGCGGTAATTTCCCTGCAACGGTCTGTTCTGAAATTGAAACTAATTACGGCGTCACCATTTTCAATCCTGCTATCAGGCAGGCTATTATTAATGATAGGTAGTATAAACTCATCTGTGATACCATTTTCGTAAGATTTTTTAACGGCGCCCAATATATCAGTGGTCTTCGATCCGATACCATTCACCATTCCGTCATAGGCCAGTTTTACTCTTTCCCAGCGTTTATCCCGGTCCATCGCATAATATCTTCCCGTAATGGTTGCTATGGAGCCTGTTGATTTTTCCAGGTGGTCCTGCAAATCTGCCAGGAAGCCTAACCCGCTTTTCGGATCAGTATCCCTGCCATCTGTAAATGCGTGAATCAATAAATTATGTACCCCCTTGCTTTTACAAAGCGTGGCAATGGCCTTAATATGATTGATATGTGAATGTACACCTCCGTCACTCACGAGGCCTATTAAGTGTAATGGCTTATTATTTTGTATCGCAAAATTAATTGCATTTAACAAAATTTCATTTTTTTGAAATTCGCCATTGCGGATACCGACATTGATACGTTGTAATTCCTGGTATACAATCCTTCCTGCACCGAGGTTTAGATGTCCGACTTCACTGTTGCCCATCTGCCCGTCCGGCAGGCCCACATCCTCCCCGCAGGTGACCAGGGTAGCATTCGGATAGTCTTTATACAAGGAACTTACAAACGGAGTTTTGGCATTTTGAATAGCGTCGCTGCTTTTTACTTTACCAAGTCCCCAGCCGTCCATTATAACGAGGATTGTTTTTTTTGTATTCATTCCCCAAAGCTAACTTTTTTTACAGTTTTTGAAAAAAGCTAATTATCTTTTCATTTTAATAATTACCAACAGGCTGTGAGCTTGGCACGTTTTTGGCAAATTCCAATCCTGTAATAATCGTCATTATGAAACATTTTTTTACACTTTCTGTTCTTCTTGCTATTTTATCATCCTTTGTTATATTTGTTGGAATCGATGATGTTATAGCAGCTATGAAAACCGGAAATGCGGGTGTTGTTGCGAAATATTTTGATAACAGTGTTGAGATAAGCATGCCCGACAAAAGTAACAGTTATAGCAAAAGCCAGGCTGAATTGGTATTAAAGGACTTTTTTGCTTCCAATCCCGTTAAAAGTTTTGAGATAATTCACAAAGGCGAAAATGCAGGCTCTCAGTATTGTATTGGTACCCTGCAAACAAGAAACGGGGCTTATCGCACCACTATTTTCATGAAACAAAAAGCTGACAGGCAGGTATTACAGGAATTGCGTTTTGAAAATCGCTGATTATATGATAGTTGAAGGTTGATTGTTGAAGGTTTCAATCTATGATCTTTCAACGAAGAACCGTCAACTATTTTTATAAATTTGCGGATGATAAATTACGAACAACAACTAACCTTACTGATAACAAATGCGCTTGCGGAGGATATCGGCGATGGCGACCATTCCACTTTATCAGGTATATCGCCGGATGCTAAAGGCGAGGCTGCTTTGAAAATAAAAGAGGATGGAATACTTGCAGGGGTTGCGGTGGCCGAAAAAATATTCCGGTTTGTGCAACCGGATATTATTTTTAACAGTATAAAGAAAGATGGCGATCAAATGAAATATGGAGAAATGGCTTTTGACCTGGAAGCCAATGTGCATACGATATTGCAATGCGAACGCCTTGTTTTAAATTGTATGCAGCGTATGAGTGGAATCGCCACGCTTACAAGGCGGTATGTAAATAAACTGAATGGTTACTCCTCCAGGTTGTTGGACACGCGCAAAACCACGCCCAATTTCAGGTTGCTGGAAAAAGAAGCAGTACAGATAGGTGGTGGAATAAATCATCGCTTTGGATTGTTTGATATGATCATGCTGAAAGACAATCATATTGACTATTGCGGGGGAATTGAAAAAGCCATAGAAAAGGCTTACGTTTATGTACAAACGAAAAAGCCGGGGTTGAAAATTGAAGTAGAAACCCGCAGTATTGAGGATGTGAAAAAAGTAATGGCAGTTGGGAAAGTAAATCGCATCATGCTTGATAATTTTACACCGGAATTAATAACAGAAGCATTACAGATTATCAACGGACAATACGAAACCGAAGCAAGCGGCGGTATCAATCTCGACAATATTGAAGCCTTTGCAGCTACCGGTGTTGATTACATTTCGAGCGGAGCTATTATCCACCAGGCGCGAAGTGTGGATTTGAGTTTAAAAGCTGTGCTATTAAGTATTTAGCAGGTAAGCTGGTTTTCACTGGCCATCCGTTGTCTGCCTGCTGGTATTAATTTAAAAACTGTTATCCCTTGTTAAATGGAAATAATACATGGCCAGATTAAAAATGAATTCTTTTGGTGGATTGGTCTATTCAACTGATCCGGATTTTAAACCGGAAAAGGAGCATACGGCTGAACCGGAGACTTTGTTGCCTTCCTTGCAAAAGCTAATAGTGCGGTTAGACACCAAACATCGTGCAGGCAAGGCTGTTACATTAATTGATGGTTTTATTGGCACTTTGTCTGATAAGGAAGACCTTGGTAAAAAGTTAAAGACATTTTGCGGAACAGGGGGATCAGTAAAAGAGGACGAAATAATTGTGCAGGGAGACAACAGGGATAAAGTACTGCAATGGTTGCAGAATAACGGGTACTCATTAGCCAAAAAAAGGATTTAACCAATCCGGATCAGGTATTGATCATTTAACATTGATCATTCACCATTCACCCCTGACGTTTAACCTAATACTTCCATATATCAGGAATCAGGAAGTCGGCAACAAACTTAGTGCCCCGCTGGGACATTTCTTAACCTGTTCTGCGATACGGGCTGTTTCCGCCTTACTCATATCAATCCAGGGACTTTTGCCCGGGTTGAATACGGTTGAAAGTCCCCTTACGCAGACTCCGGAATGAATACATTTGTCCGGCTGCCACAAAATTGTTACACCATCCCTTGTGTACTCATGTGATCTTATAGGCATAATGTAAAGATTTAATAAATATTCCCCGCACAATTTACAACAAAAGCCTATTTTTTGGGTTATTTTTGTAAAAATTCAATTTATAGGATGATCTCAAAAATATCAGAAGGTGTTACTGTAAGTGTAGAAACATTCTACCAGCCTGATTATAGTAATCCTGCCAACAGTGAATATATGTTTGCATACCGGATCACCATAGAAAATAATAATCTTTACCCGGTAAAATTATTGCGTCGCCATTGGTATATTTATGATGCCACCGGAAGCTTACGGGAGGTTGAAGGGGAAGGAGTAATAGGTGTGCAACCACAGATAAATTCCGGGGAAAAATATCAGTATGTAAGCGGCTGTAATCTTCGTACAGAAATGGGTAAGATGTATGGGACTTACTCAATGGAAAATGTCAATAATAAGAAGTTATTTGATGTGATTATACCGGCATTTGAAATGACTGTGCCATTTAAAATGAACTAAATACCACCATTCGGGTTTTTTAATTTACCTTCGTAATTAAACAGGGGCCTTCATTACCTTCACTTTTTTTTAATACGTACGATTGTGCTTCTTTAAAATCCAAATATTTTATATGGCAAAAATAACTTTCGACAACCGGAATAATCAATTCTATCAAAATTTAAAAGTTTCCGTAGATCAGTATTTTGAAGCAAAAGGCGTAAAAAAAACCGGTGACAGAAGATTGTATATAAAGACTTTCGCACTGGTTGGGGCGGCAATTGTCATGTATTGCAGCCTGGTATTTTTTAAAATGAATGTGTTGCCTGCATTACTTACCTGTGCGCTGCTCGGTTTTACATTTGCGAGTATAGGGTTTAGTGTTATGCATGATGCCAATCATGGAAGTTACAGCACAAAATCCTGGTTGAATGACATGCTGGGCCTGTCGGCCAATGCATTGGGTGCAAGTTCTTTTTTCTGGAAACAAAAACATAATATCATTCACCACACCTATACCAATGTTGACGGAATAGATGATGATATCGCAAAGAGTCCAATCATTCGCCAGTGTGAATCACAGAAGTGGGTACCGGCGCATAAAATTCAACATTTGTATTTGGTTCCTGTTTATGCCTTATCATCTATTTTCTGGGTTTTCATTATGGACTTTACCAAATATTTCACAAAAAAAATATACACTACGGAGGCCTGGAAAATGAATATGAAAAATCACCTGATTTTCTGGGCTACCAAAGCATCTTTTTTTATTTTTTATATGGTCATTCCAATAATGGTTTGGGGTTTTGTTCCATGGTTATTGGGCTTTTTTGTACTCCATGCAGTTATGGGGCTTACACTTTCCCTGGTATTTCAACTGGCGCATGTAGTAGAAAATACAGAGTTTGAAAATGTGGCCATAGATGAAACAAAACATATTGAAACTGCCTGGGCGGAACATGAGTTAAGAACAACTTCTAATTTTGCCATGGAAAACAAATTGGTTTCGTGGTTTGTAGGCGGTTTAAACTACCAGATAGAACATCACCTCTTCCCCCGGGTCAGCCATGTACATTACCCGGCCATTAGTAAAATAGTAATGCAAAAATGTGAAGAGTATAATTTACCGTATAATAAATATGATACCCTGATGGGGGCGCTTGCATCTCATTTTAAAGTAATGAAAATGTTGGGCAAAAAGCCGGTTACGGTAAACCATCAGCGTGCACAGGCTGCATAAACTCCTCCCGGAGACCAAACCTTAAAAGTTAATTCCTAAAAGGCGGCGTGCAAAAAACTGCAAATAAAAAGTCACCTTTTAGGGGGCTTATGCAAAGAATTAATCCATTTCCTGGTTTTGCATTTTTATTAGCACATTAGCACATTAAATGATCAGGGTTTGTATTTTGCCCCCTGGAAAATTATTTCAGCATCCAGGTTCATTAGTTGCTGCAATGTAATTGCGCCATTTTTTTGCATATAATTTTTTACAATTTGCCAGCCGGCAAATGACCCAATATTTCCCGGAGCACCTTCACCTAATTCCGGGGTTTTAGGACTTTCCCCCACATAATTTTTATTGATGTTTTTATCAGTAACCTGCAGGTAGGAATTTTTGACAAACAAATTCCATATGACCCCCTCGTGTAAATAAGCATCCGACAATTGCTTTTCTGTAAACCCGATCAATTTGTATTCTTCGGTACCCGGTAAAAATTTACTCAACAAGTACAATCGTTTTCCCTTTTCAACCATTTGATTAACTAATGGTTTGTCATCTGCCTTTTCCGGGTACAGATCATTCACAATATTATTCATACAATTTACCACAATGTACCCGGGTTCAAAACGGCTGGATACATATGCAGGATAGGTTTCCTGAACGAGTTCAGATTTATACAGATAAAAATCTTTGCCAAGGTGGTGCTGAAGGCCGATTATCAATGCATCGCCCGATAAAATATCTCCGTAGCCATCCGCCGGGCCGATGTATGTAATTACTTTTCCGGGCACTTTATATTGAGGGAAATAATATTTTACAAACTGTAATCCTTTTTTTATTTCGTTTTCGTAAGACGAAAAATCCCTGAATATTTTTTCCGCACTATCATAAATGGGTCGATAGGCTTTTATAAATCCATTCACATATTTCGCAACAGTATCAATAGCCCAGGCAGGGTCTGCATTTAATATGGTGTCCAAATAAGTGGTAGTAAAGGACAGATCATTACTTTGTAATTTAAGAATATAAGTAAGCAGATTGTTGGTAGTAGTGTCGAATAAATTTCTTTCAAACCGGTCTGTGGAAAGACTGATTTTTATGTTTGAAACATCGGGTATTTTTTCATGGTTGCTGCATGAAAATAAAAATAATCCGGATATAACAGCATTGATATATAATTTCATACTTATTATTAATGAGATTGAATGTTTTAACTTTACAACGAAACTGTCCGGGAATTTAGAATTTCTTACTTGCAAAAGCAACCGGTGGCGACACTGGTGATGGTAAGCAGCGATTGGTATTCCAATAGCCGCAGGACGGGAATCGCAAATTTCATTTTTGTGCAGTTTCAAAGAAATAAAATAATTTGTAAACATAAAGTTAAGCTCATTTGGGACCAGGGCTATGAAAATATTTTTAGCACAGCAAAATTATCACATCGGTAATTTTGAAAGTAACACGCAAAAGATCGTTGCCGCCGTTGAAGAAGCGAAAAAGCAGGGTGGGGATATCATTGTATTTAGTGAATTGAGTGTGTGCGGATATCCTCCCAGGGATTTTTTGGAGTTTGACGACTTCATCCGTAAATGTTATATGTCGATTGACCTCATAAAGGAGCATGCCGACTCAATAGCCGTAATTGTAGGTGCACCTGACAGGAATACTTTAAAGGAAGGAAAAGACCTGTTTAATGCCGCTTATTTTTTATACAACAATACAATAAAAGGGATTGCCCATAAAACGCTGTTGCCTACTTACGATGTATTTGATGAGTACCGTTATTTTGAGCCGGCTTTTGAATGGAATATAATTGATTTTAGAGGGAAAAGGATTGCCCTTACCATTTGTGAAGACATCTGGAACCTGGGCCATAACCCACTCTATCGTATTTGTCCAATGGACAGGCTGATGTTACAGCATCCGGATTTGATGATCAATATTTCGGCCTCTCCTTTTGATTATACGCATGATGAAGACAGGAAGGCAATCATAAAGGCCAATGTAACCAGGTACAAACTGCCGCTGTTTTATTGTAATGCAGTAGGTAGCCAGACCGAAGTGGTGTTTGATGGCGCTTCTTTGGTATATGACAAAGATGCCAACCTTTGCGGTCGGCTTCCCATGTTTGAAGAGGCGGTAAATGGCTTTAAACTAAATGATGACGGTACAATTGATGCCCCCGTTATAGAGCCGGCTAACCGTATCCCCGTTAAAGAATTAATACCGTTGTTTTTGGAAGAAGACCTGAATATAGCCCAGGTACATGATGCGATTGTAATAGGGATTAAAGATTATTTTTCAAAGATGGAATTTACAAAAGCCATTGTAGGAAGCAGTGGGGGCATAGACAGTGCTGTGACGATAGCGCTGGCTTGTTCCGCGTTGGGGGCGGCCAATGTAAGATCAGTATTAATGCCATCACCCTATTCAACAGTTCATTCAGTGGAAGATGCCGTCCAGCTATCTTTGAACCTTGGTAACCCTCATGACATTCTCCCTATAAAGAATATTTATGATGCTTTTTTAACTGAATTGGAACCCATCTTTAAAGACTTACCCTTTGGCATAGCCGAAGAAAATATTCAGAGCCGTAGCAGGGGAAATCTATTGATGGCCATCGCAAATAAGTTTGGGTACATATTACTAAACACCTCCAATAAAAGTGAACTGGCAACCGGCTATGGTACTTTATATGGAGATATGGCAGGTGGCCTCGGCGTACTGGGCGATTGTTATAAATTACAGGTATATGCGTTGGCTGAATACATCAACAGGAATAAAGCCATCATCCCCTTAAATATTATTTGCAAGGCGCCATCAGCAGAATTACGTCCGGGACAAAAAGATTCCGATTCCCTGCCGGCCTATGAAGTGCTGGACAAACTGTTGTATCAGTATATAGAAAGAAGGCTTGGACCAGGAGAAATAAAAGCGCAGGGTTTCGACGCTGCGTTGGTAGACAGGGTATTGAAAATGGTGAACATCAACGAATACAAACGCAACCAGTTTTGCCCGATCATACGCATTTCGCCCAAAGCATTTGGTATTGGAAGAAGGGTGCCGATTGTGGGAAAATACCTGGGTTGATTTTCATTTAAAAGCATTACAATGCTCCTGATTGCCGGTTGATGGTGACGTTACTTGGGTGCATTCCAAATTATCGCTCCTGATTTCGGTCGGTGGGACACCGACCGAGGCTGGGCCGTGTTTTGTGTCATCACAATCCACCTGTTGCCGCGACAATTTGGAATGCACCCCGTTGCTTCAAATGAAGTTTAATTTCTTAAAAGGTTTATTAACTTTGCCCCAAAAAGCGTGGACCAGCTGGAAGACAAATTTACAATCAGTACAGATAAGGATAAACTCAACATCCCTTACATTCATCAATTTCTTTCCCGATCTTATTGGGCGGAGAACATTCCGGTGGAAATTGTTCAAAAGTCTATTGAAGGCTCCCTGTGTTTTGGTGTATATGATGGCGTATATCAAATTGGCTTTGCCAGGGTAATTACGGATAAAGCCACTTTTGGTTATCTGGCAGATGTCTTCATTGAAGAAAGATACCGAGGAAAGGGATTAGCCAAATGGCTGATGGAATCAATTATGTCGCATCCCGATTTACAGGGATTTCGCAGCTGGCAGTTAGGCACGCGGGATGCACAGGGGCTTTATGCAAAATTTGGGTTTAAACCTTTGGAAAACCCTGAACGTATAATGAAGAAGTATGACCCTGAAGTTTACAAAATCAAAAGTTAAATGATCTTCTCAACCACTACTGCCGTTCCATAAGCCAGTACCTCTGTAATTCCCTGCATTACTTCATTGGCATCATAGCGCATATTGATAATGGCATTGGCGCCCATTTCATTTCCATGTTGTATCATTAACTGGTAAGCTTCTTCCCTGGTTTTTTCACAAAGTTCCACATAAATGGATAGTTTGCCCCCAAATAAAGACTGAACGCCTCCCCCGATATTTCCTAAAAGACTTCTGCTTCTTACAGTAATTCCCCTCACCACACCCAGGTGCCTGCTAATGCGGTACCCTTCCAGGTTATTGGCTGTTGTTATTAGTTGCAGATCGATCATTGTATAATTTTAATTAAAGATAAGCCTGTTTTTAACACATTTTAACTCTATTCCCGATTGTGGTTAAGTTTTTGTAAGTGCAAGTTCGTAATTTCGCCGCAATATACCTACCAGTGTAATGTCAGGTATAAAGTGACTCAAAGTTATGATACGAATTTTATACACGAGTTACACGAATTTAGCACTGTATTAATTCGTGTAATTCGTTATTCCTAATTTGTGTAATAAATAATACGCCAACTTATTGTTGACACTGCACTAGTCCTTAAAGGGGCTTCCCAGGGTTTATTGACAGGTGTTTTTATTTAACTGATAATTATTATAAGGCAATTCCAGCCTCGAAGATGTTTTTAATCTTTAATTGTTAAATCTCCAGCTCGATAGAGTTTAGGGTAAATTTTTTTTATGCTACAAACAGCCGAAGACATTCGCCTGCTGAACGAAAAGATAAATCATGCAGCAGGATTTGTAACCAGGATAAATGACGAATTAAGTAAAGTAATTGTCGGCCAGCATGGAATGATTGAGCGACTATTGATTGGTCTTTTGAGCAATGGTCATGTATTATTGGAAGGAGTACCGGGTCTTGCAAAAACCTTATCCATCAAATCCCTGGCACAGACTATTCAGGCGAATTTCAGCCGTATACAGTTTACCCCCGATCTCCTGCCGGCCGATGTGATAGGTACCATGATTTACAACCAGGCCAGGAATGAATTTGTGGTTCGTAAAGGCCCCATCTTTTCAAACTTTATCCTGGCCGATGAAATAAACCGGGCCCCGGCAAAAGTACAAAGTGCTTTGCTCGAAGCAATGCAGGAACGGCAGGTAACAATCGGAGATACTACTTTCAAACTGGATGAACCATTCTTAGTATTAGCCACCCAGAATCCTATCGAACAGGAAGGCACATACCCCTTACCGGAAGCACAGGTAGACAGGTTTATGCTGAAAGTGGTAATCGATTATCCTTCCAAGACGGAGGAACAATTAATAATCCGGCAGAATACCCTGGAGCTCTCCTTTCCTCCCATTTATCCGGTTGCATCAACCATTGAAATTTTAACAGCCAAAGACTTGGTTCGACGGGTGTATATGGATGAAAAAGTGGAAAATTATATCCTGGATATTGTATTCGCCACCAGGTATCCTGAAAAATACAATTTGCCAAGGCTTAAGCCGCTTATTAGTTTTGGTGGGTCTCCAAGGGCGAGTATTAACCTGGCCCTCGCGGCAAAGGCATATGCATTTTTAAATAAAAGAGCCTATGTGATTCCCGAAGATATAAGAAGCATATGTAAAGATGTGTTGCGTCATCGTATTGGATTAACTTACGAGGCGGAAGCAGAGAATGTGAATGTAGAAATGATCATTAGTGAGGTACTGAGAGTGGTAAACGTGCCGTGAAGAAGCCTCACCAATCCCCCAGGGGGTACTTTTGGAGTTAATGACTTTGAAAAGATTTTATTTTCCTGAACAGTTAATTATTTTTATACTTTTCATCTTGTCTAAAAAGAAAATCGATATCGACCAGAATAATTTTCCTGGATCTTCCCCTTCGGGGGAGTTGGAGGGTGCCGAGATTATGCGAAAAGTCAAAGAACTGGAAATCAAAAGCAAAAAAATAACCACACATTTGTTTACCGGCGAATATCATTCTGCTTTTAAAGGAAAAGGAATGAGCTTTCGGGAAGTGAGGGAATATTATGCGGGTGATGATGTGAGGTTTATAGATTGGAACGTAAGCGCAAGGTTCAGTCATCCGTTTACGAAAGTATTTGAAGAGGAGCGGGAACTTACCGTTTATTTATTGGTAGATATTAGCGCAAGCAGTTTATTTGGAACCGTTCATTCAAGAAAACGTGATATACTTACGGAGATAGGCGCTGTCTTAACCTTTAGCGCTATTAATAACAATGATAAGGTTGGAGCCATATTTTTTAGTGATAAAATTGAAAAATATATTCCACCCAAAAAGGGAAGACAACATGCACTCTATATCGTGAGGCAGTTGCTTACTGCGGAGCCGGGTGGAAAGGGTACCAATATGGAAGAGGCGATCAAATTTTTTAACAAGGCTTGCCACCAGAAAAGCATCGCCTTTTTAATGAGTGATTTCGTTGATGCAGTGTATGAAAATGACCTGAAAGTAATCGGCGGCAGGCATGATGTGATCGGACTGCGTATCTATGACAAGATGGAAATGCAATTGCCCGAAGCCGGTTTGTTACAGGTGCAGGATCTCGAAACCGGCAGGAAGTTATGGATCGATAGCAATGACCCAATGGTTCAGTACACTTATAAGCAACACTTTATGCAACGAAGTGAATTGTGTAAAAATTATTTCCGCAAGGCCGGCGCCGATCTGTTGCACATACGTACTGATGAAGATTATGTGAAAATTTTGCAACAGTTCTTTATTAAACGAAGCTGATTTTTAATTGATATTTGAATAATTGATAATGGATAAAGGGAAAATGCAGATTTTTTTTTTAATAGGGATAATAACCTGTTTTTCATTTCTGTTATCTTATGCGCAGCCTGTAATAAAAACCTCCGTTGATAAAAGTGAAATATTAATTGGTGACCAGTTCAAACTTAGGATTGAAGCCGGGTTTTTATCGGAACCGTATAAAATTAACTGGCCAGTAATACCTGATTCATTTCCCCATTTTGAAGTGATCAGCAGGAGCAGGCTGGATTCTTTGTATAACAGTAGCAGGCTTACCGGGCTTGTGCAAACGCTTACCTTAACCAGTTTTGACTCGGGTAAATGGGTGCTGCCTTCATTTCTTATTAAAATAATTCCCGCAAAAGATAGCATCGCCAATAATTTTTTTACCGATTCCGTTCTGGTTATCGTTTCATTTTCTGTATCTGATACTACTAACCAGCTTCGGGACATCAAGCCAATTATGGAAGTGGAAACAAACAATCCCATATGGTACTGGGTAGGTTCGGGTATTTTATTGGTTGCATTGATCATATTTTTGATATGGTTTTATAGGAACAGGCAAAAGAATAAAGGATCCATTCCGTTTCAAACCAAAACCTCGCCGTATGATGAAGCGATGAAGGAACTGCATAATTTAAGAACGCATAACCTATCGGCGCCGGGAGAAATAAAAATTGTGCACACCAAACTGGCCGAAATACTAAAGCGATATTTATCAAAGAAACAAAACAGTGATTACCACAACAAAACAACCGGCGATATATTGATATTGCTTCGTGATCAAAGCCTGGATAAAAATATGCTGGCCAAAGCAGCCGCCACCCTGCGTTGTGGGGATGCAGTTAAATTCGCCAAATTTTTACCACCATCAAATGAAAGTGAAGAATGCCTTCGGTCACTAAAAGAAATAATAGATGCTATACAACTCCAAACTCCAAACCTTAAACCTTAAACCGACTTGCTATCCGGATATTTCAATACGATCAGTTTTGCCGCACCGGGTTTATTCTGGCTCGCCTTATTGCTTCCGGCAATGACCTTTTGGTATGTTAAAAATAATAACAGGCAGCAGGCGACTATAAAAGTTTCTTCCCTGAAAAGTTTTAAGGGAATTTCATCCTGGAAGAATTACTTCCGGCATATGCCTTTTGTTTGCCGGTTATTTGGAATGGCATTCATTATTGTCGCAATGGCCCGGCCTCAAACGAAAAATGACGAACGACGGGCCGAAGGAGAAGGGGTGGATATTATTTTATGTATTGATGTAAGCGGAAGTATGACCGCACAGGATTTTACACCCAACCGTATGGAAGCAGCCAAGGCTGTTGCGGTAAACTTTGTTGAGAAAAGATTGACGGACAGGATTGGTATTGTGATCTTTTCCGGTGAGAGTTTTACACAATGTCCGCTTACTACTGATAAGGCCGTTCTGAAATCTTCCATTGAAAATATCCGGAACGGGCTATTGGAAGATGGCACGGCTATTGGTGACGGACTTTCTACAGGCATTGATCGTTTGCGAAGCAGCAAATCAAAAAGCAAAGTAATTATTTTATTAACCGATGGAGAAAATAATGGAGGATTGATAGGGCCCGACAATGCTAAGGAAATCGCTAAAGCTTTCGGTGTAAGGGTGTACACCATCGGGGTAGGAACCGAAGGTTACGCACCCTATCCAATAAAGACAGAACTTGGAGTGATTATACAACAGCAAAAAGTTACCATAGATGAAAAATTACTGAAAGCGATCGCAGGTGAAACAGGGGGAAAATATTTCAGGGCTAAAGACAATGCCGGGCTGGAGAACATCTACAAGGAAATTGATGGGCTTGAAAAATCAAAAGTTGAAATTACTACCATTACCAGGTATACTGAAAAATTTTTCCCTTATGTTATGATTGCGCTTGGTTTCCTGTTATTGGAACTGGTGTTGCGATTTACTGTTTTCAAAAAGTTTCCTTGAGATGAGTAAACCTTTACTTGCTGTACCATTAGCGCATTAGCCCATTTCACTTTAATTTGTGAAATTTGTACAATATGATGGCAACAGTTTATAAAAGTACCGGAAGCTGGTATATTGTTCAGGATGAAGAAGGCAGGGTATTTAATGCCCGAATAAAAGGTAAATTCAAAATAGACAGTATTACTTCCACCAACCCCATTGCAGTAGGAGACGTCGTACTTGCTGATATGGAGAATGAGTTGGAAAATACGCTTACAATTACCGATATAGCCCCGCGCAAAAATTACATAACCCGTTCATCACCTCACAACAGGAACCAGCATCATATCATAGCATCTAATTTAGACCAGTCTTTATTATTCGCTACCTTAAAAGATCCGAAAACATCGCTTGGTTTTATTGATCGGTTTTTAATTACCGCTGAAGCATACCATATTCCCGCCATTATAGTTTTTAATAAATCGGATTTGTACAGGCAGAAAGAGCAGGATAAATTTTGGGAAGTAAAGGAAATATATGAAGCCATCGGGTACAAAGTTCAGTCCATGAGCATCGAAAAAAATGATGGGGTGGAAGAAGTGAAAAGCCTGCTCAGGGGTAAAACCACTTTGTTAAGCGGTCATTCGGGTGTTGGTAAATCTTCCTTTATAAATAGTGTTTTTCCTGAGTTAAGGTTAAAAACACAGGATATTAGCGGGTGGAGTGGCAAAGGATTGCATACCACCACTTTCGCAGAAATGTTTAACCTGTCTTTTGGCGGCCGGGTGATCGACACACCGGGTATCAGGGAATTGGGATTGGTTGATATTTCAAAGCAGGAGCTCTCTCATTATTATCCTGAAATGAGGGCACTCATCAACCAATGCCAGTTTAATAACTGTATGCATATCAAGGAGCCCGGTTGCGCTGTGAAAGAAGCAGTTAACCTGGACACAATTCATCCCGAACGTTATATTAGTTATTTAAACATCCTGGATAGCATCGAAAAAAAATCTTATTGAAATTTGCCCTGATATTTTTTTAATAAGCCCTGCGTTCAAGGAAATGCGCAATTTCCTGTACCACATTGTTTTCCTTTAATATGCTTTTAACATGTTGAGGAAATACCGATACACCATTAAATACATTGAAATGCAGGGTAAGTAGCTGGTTTTTGTATTGGAAGTCCCAGTCTAACGTCTCTGCTTCATCAACCAGGTGTAGGAAATCAACCTTCAATTCAATAATCAATGTATCTGCAATTGCGTAGAATTTGGAGACTCCGCAGTTGTCGTCAATTACAGCTTCTGTATTGCCGTGTTTAGTTTTTAAATGGTAACACATAGGGTATAGGGTTTATTGGCTTTGGGATTGAACAATTTACGACACTAGTTGCAAATAGTGTTCCTGGAAATTAATAACTCTTTCTTCCACCTTTATACTTTGCCTTGTTGCTTGCTTTTAAGGCCTTTTCATCCCCGGAAGCTATTTTTTCAGCGCCTACATTTCGTCCATTTACAGGGCAGCCATATTTATCTTTCTTCTTAAAAACTAAACATCCACACAGGAATGAAATGCAGGCAAAAGCAACAATTAATTTTTTCATGGATTAAAGATAATCTTAATTTAAAAGCATAAGGACCCGATCCTGGCCCCTTACTTTTCCGCCTCCTCCTTAAACCAACCGCTGTATACCAGGTAATTATTTGCTATCCTGCTAATTTCTCCATTGATCAGTTCCTGGCTGATATCCTTTACCTTTTTTGCCGGTACGCCGGCATAAATGGTTCCCGGTTCAATAACAGTGTTTTCAAGCACCACAGCTCCGGCTGCAATTATGCAATTTGTACCCACTTTTGCATGATCCATCACAATAGCGCCCATGCCCACCAGCACATTGTCTGCTATAACGCATCCATGTACGATCGCATTGTGTCCAATGCTAACATTATTTCCAATAATGGCCTGGGTTTTTTCATAAGTACAGTGAATTACTGCTCCGTCCTGCACATTTACCTTGTTGCCGATACGGATACGGTTCACGTCGCCCCGTATTACCGCGTTGAACCACACGCTGCAATCATCCCCCATCACCACATCTCCGGCAATGGTGGCATTGGGAGCAATAAAACAATTATCTCCCATCTTTGGGAATACGCCTTTTACCGGTAAAATGTAAGACATAAGTTTTCAGTTTATAGTTGAATGTTTATGTTAAGTGTATTTGAATGTCAATCGGTCAAAGGACGGGATTTTGTCCTCCCATTTACAGCATGTCTATTTGTTTATTTAGCCTTCTATTTATGCAGTATTTAAATAATCGCCACCGGGTTAACCATCTTCGGTGCTTATAATATTTACCACGAATATCAAACTTTCTTAACGAAATTTGTAAGGTATGACTCAACGCCAGTTATTTCTTAATCTTGTTGGCCAGACCTCCCCATCGCCGCTCTGCCTTGAGATAGTAAAAGCGGCCGGCTGCAGTCTGTGGGATATTAACGGAAAAGAATACATCGACCTCATTGCAGGCATCAGCGTTTGTAACGTAGGTCACTGCCATCCAAAAGTTATTGAAGCTATAAAAAAGCAGGTAGACGATTATATGCACATCATGGTCTATGGGGAACTGGTGGAAAGTCCGCAGGTAGCCTACGCAAAAAAGCTAACCGATCATTTGCCGGCATCGCTCAATTCGGTTTTTTATACAGCCAGCGGAAGTGAAGCTACAGAGGGAGCCATGAAGCTGGCAAAGCGCTATACGGGACGAACACAGATCATCTCTTTCAAAAACGGTTACCACGGCAGTACCCAAGGCGCCCTGAGCATCATGGGAAATGAATATTGGCGAAATGCATTTCGCCCGCTATTGCCCGGCACGATGCAGCTTATCTACAATTCATTCGATGATTTGGAAAAAATTACAGAAAGAGCTGCCTGTGTGATTGCTGAAACGGTACAGGCTGAAGCCGGGGTGCTGGTACCTCAGAATGGATGGCTGGCAGCTTTGCGTAAACGCTGTACCGAAAAAGGCGTCTTACTCGTATTAGACGAGATTCAATGCGGTTTTGGACGAAATGGAACTTTATGGGCATTTGAACAATTTGATGTGGTACCGGATATCCTGTTGTTAGGCAAAGCACTCGGAGGAGGTATGCCCCTTGGTGCATTTGTTGCCGGCAAAAAGATAATGGATTCATTTACAAGTAATCCCGTATTAGGCAATATCAATACATTTGGCGGCCACCCTGTTTGCTGTGCTGCCGGCCTTGCAGCCTTCAATGTTTTGCAGGAAGAAAAATTAATCGAAGGGGTTACCGGAAAGGAACGGCTTTTTCTATCGCTCCTCCATCACCCCAAAATAAAAATGGTCCGGAGTTGCGGCCTGATGATAGCTGTTGAGTTTGGGAGTTTTGAGGAAAATAAGAAAATTATTGATGCATTGATAGAACGTGGAGTATTTACCGATTGGTTTTTATTTTCTGCCGGATCTTTGCGGATAGCGCCCCCGCTAGTGATCAGCAACAATGAAATCAGCATTGCCTGTAAGCGTATTATTGACGTGTTGAATTTGTAAATGGAGCATTGAGAATTATTGCCCATTAACTACTCCCCATTCCCCTAACTCCCCATTCTCCCCACCCCCCACTCCCCCCACTCCCCATCCCCCTTTCCCTATTCCCCACCCCCCTTCCCTTCACCATTCACGAATTAAACCATCAATAAAAAATATTTCTTGCAAATATAAGATTATTCCGTTTACTTTGTAATTCAAAGTACTTTTATATGAGTGATCAACAACAACCACTGGATGACCTTCAACACATCAAACGCATGATGGAACGAAGCAGCCGTTTTATCAGTCTAAGCGGGTTTAGTGGTATTGCCGCAGGAATCTGTGCATTGGCAGGCGCACTGGTTGCGTATAAAAAAATATACCAGGGGAAGGATCATCCAAATGATAGCCTTATTGATATTGGAGGTATACAACTGATGAGTGATTTGCTTTGGATAGCCACCATCACTTTCATCGGCGCTTTTGTTTCTGCATTCTTTTTCACTTGGCTGCGAAGCAAAAAGAATAATATTCCCATGTGGGGTAATACTACCATTCGCTTGTTTTGGAATATGGTTATTCCTCTTTTGGCAGGTGGAATTTTTATCATACGCATGTTGCAGTTGGGAGTATATGACCTGGTGGCGCCATCCTGTTTAATATTCTATGGGTTGGCATTGGTGAATGCCAGTAAGTACACATTGGGTGAAATCCGGTACCTGGGTTACGGGCAAATCGCTTTAAGCATCATGAACCTTTGGAACATCGGTTATAGTCTTTATTTCTGGGCAATGGGCTTTGGCGTGTTACATATCATTTACGGAATATGGATGTGGAATAAATATGAAAAGAATAGTTAACTAATGTGATAATGCGCTAATTTGTTAATAGGTGCTTTCCGGATTTTTGGAAAACAGGAGTCATTGAAACTCCTCAAAAAACTAATACTGCCCCATATTAGGAGCTGTTATTACTCTTCTTCGAACTTCAGGATTATTCCGTGAAGTAGTCAGGGTACTGCAGTTTTCCCCTTTAGGGGATTGGGGCAATAAATAAATGAACCCGATCAAAGACTTAAATAAAATTTTTGACAGCCGTATTCGCCTGGGCATCATGAGTGCCCTGATGGTAAATGCGGAAGTAAACTTCAATGAATTAAAGGAATTGCTGGATATAACTGATGGAAATCTTGCTAGTCACCTGAGAACACTGGAAGAGTCCGGGACGATCCGTGTTCAAAAAGGATTCATCGGCCGGAAAACCAATACCACTTATTCGGTAACGAAGACCGGTGATAAAGCCTTTAAAGCTCATATATCAGCATTGGAGGAAATGATCAGGTCGACAAAATAATTTTTTTCCAGCAATACTTTGAAAAACAAAGCGCTTTTTAAAATATGACATTTATAAAGCAAGCATCGGTTCGATGTAATAGAGGCCACAGTATCCGTGTTGATTTTGGCAACACTATTTCCTTACCTGGTGGGAGAAAACTGCAGGTAAATATTCACGGGTTCTTCGTAAGAAAAAAAGGAATTTCACCTAAAATGACAGGGAAACTTATTTTTCTAAAATTAAAATTCTAAACATGCAACAGCGATGGTTTAAAAAAGCAGGATGGTTATATTTCCCAATTCACCCAATAGGTTTTATAGTAACTTTATTGGCTATCTTTTTTATGGTACCGGTAAGCATGGCAATTAATAGAAACGGGCATTCCATTTCCGACGACCTGTATCAAATGTTTGTATATGGCACCTGTACATCATTTTGGTGGAAATGGGTCGCGGAAAAAACAAGTAATAAAAATTCTACGGAATTATAATGATTAAATATTTAACAATGCAACTCATATGAAATTCATCAGGTCCCTTGGTCATGCATGGCATGGAATACAATACTGCTTAAAAACACAGTTAAATTTCAGAATTCATTTATTAGCATTGTTAATAGTTACTGTTGCAGGATTTATTTTGAAGATCAGTGATACCGAATGGCTCTTTGTAATAGCTTGTTCAATGCTGGTTTTGGCGCTTGAATTGATGAATACCGCCCTTGAGCATTTGTGTGATACGGTCACCAGGGATATTCTTCCATCCATAAAAATTATTAAGGATGCTTCGGCAGCTGCAGTTTTAGTGGGAGCCGCAGGCAGTATCCTCACCGGCATCATTATTTTTATTCCTAAAATCATCGCACTATTTAAATTATAATTATGATCAGACTATCAGCCTTTCAAAGATTATTGGCTGCATTTGCGGCATTTATACTCGGCATGATTATTTGCAGGGTGCTGTATTCCGGCAGCCTTCGTTTTATTTTCCTGTTATGGAATTTATTTTTAGCATGGATACCTTTCCGCATAAGTTTATATCTCTCCGGCAGGAAGATCCCTAAAGGATGGCAGGCAGGTTTATTATTAACCGGATGGTTACTGTTTTTCCCCAATGCATTATATATCATTACTGATCTCATTCATCTTGAAGCCAGGACCAATGTACCTATCTGGTATGACGCTGTTCTGTTATTTACTTCTGCAATTGCCGGGCTGATGCTGGCTTTTGCTTCTTTGTATAAAATAGAAGAATACTTTAGTAAGCAAATTAGTAACTCGGCTGCCAACAAACTGATCCTGGTATGTTTATTCATCGGTTCCTTTGGTGTGTATCTTGGCAGGTTTCTTCGTTGGAACAGTTGGGACATTATCACCAATCCATATGAACTTGCCAAAGAAATAGCAGTACGTTTGCTATTCCCCATTGAATATTACCGTACCTGGGCTATAACCTTGCTGTTTACCTGCCTGTTCAGCCTCTTGTATTTTACGATAAAGAAACTGACCGTGTACGGTACCTCCCGGAGCAAGGAATCCCCTATGGAGGAATGAGGTAGAATTGTATCATATTTGACTTAATTTTAAGACAGCCGGCCATGAAACGACTTTTCGATATTTTATTTTCAATAATTGCATTGTTGGTTTTCGCCGTACCGGCAATAATTATTGCCATTGTGCTGACTTTGAAGGAAAGACATGCTATTTTCTTTGAACAGGATAGAATAGGAAAAAGCAAGATCGTTTTCAAAATCCTGAAGTTCCGGACATTGACAGATCAGATCCCGACACAAACCGGGCAAATCCTGCGAAAAACAGGGCTTGACGAACTACCCCAGTTTATTAATGTATTAAAAGGTGATATGAGCATCGTGGGGCCAAGGGCTTTGACAAAGTCTGACATTGAAAGACTTTGCTGGGACGACCATTACCACGCAACAAGATGGAATATAAAACCAGGCATTACCGGCTTTGCTCAACTTTATGGCGGACAACATAGAAAAACCTCCTGGTTTTGGGATTCTTATTATATCAGTAATTATTATATCTTAATTGATGTTGGAATCATCGCTGCCTCATTCTTAATGAATATTTTCGGAAAGACCAGGGTGAGAAAAATAATTTTTCAAAAACCCGGTCTGAAGTAATATGAAAGTTAAAATGATATTGCCTTCACTTACGGAGGCGGAAAGTCCTTTTTGGAGACCTATAAAATATTCGTTATTTCCCCCGCTGGGACTTGCAACCTTAGCTGCCTACCTTTCGCCCGATGACGAAATCGAATTACAGGACCAGCATGTTGAGGAACTTTATCTCAATGACAGTCCCGACCTGGTGATTATCCAGGTTTACATTACAAATGCTTACAGGGCTTATAAAATTGCGGGACATTACAGGAAGAAGGGAGCTTATGTTATATTAGGAGGGCTTCATGTTACCTCTTTACCAGGTGAAGCGGCACAACATGCAGATACTATTTTCCTTGGACCTGGTGAAGAAACCTTTCCCTCGTTTCTAATAGACTTTAAAAACAAATCCCCTAAAAAGGTATATAGTTCATCGACTCGAACCTTACACAAAATACCACCTATACGTAGGGACCTGTTTAAGAGGAATCGTTATTTGGTGCCTAACTCGATCGTGGTTTCCAGGGGTTGTCCGCATCATTGTAATTTTTGCTATAAGGACGCTTTTTTTGAAGGGGGCAAAAGCTTCTATACCCAAATAGTTGATGATGCGTTGGCGGAAATTGAACGGCTTCCCGGAAGGCACTTATATTTTCTTGACGACCATCTTCTTGGCAATGCTAAATTTGCAGGTGAATTATTTGAAGGGATGAAGGGAATGAATCGTGTATTCCAGGGAGCTGCAACGGTTGACTCAGTGCTTAGAGGTAACCTGGTTGAAAAAGCTGCCGATGCTGGTTTAAGAAGCTTGTTTGTTGGCTTTGAAACATTTTCACCGGCAAATCTCAAACAAAGCAATAAGAAACAAAACCTGGAGAAGGACTACATAAAAGCCGTCAATCGTCTTCATTCATTGGGAATTATGATTAATGGCAGCTTTGTATTTGGGCTGGATGAAGACGATAAAGATGTTTTCAAACAAACGGTGGATTGGGGTGTAAAAAATTCTATCACAACTTCTACTTATCATATATTAACTCCTTACCCGGGTACAAGGCTTTTTAAAGATATGGAAAGCCAGGGTCGCATAATCACAACAAATTGGGATCTATATGACACCCGGCACGTAGTATATAAAACTTCAAATCTTACTGCAGATGAATTAAAAAAAGGTTATGACTGGGCATATCAGGAATTTTATAGCTGGTCTAATATTTTAAAATCAAGTTTGAATCATGATTCTTTCAAACATGCATTAAAGCACTTTTTTTATTCAGGTGGTTGGAAAAAGTTTGAACCCATTTGGAACTTTCTCATCAAGACAAAAAATTTAAATAGTATGCTACCTGTATTAGAATCGATATTAGCAAAAGTTAAGCTACCAGGCATGCATACCCTGGCAGAAGAAGATAAAAACGATAGCAGGCACCAACTCAGCATTTTCCTGTCTGACTACGGCAAAGAGGCGGTTAAAAGCGGAACCGGGCAAACCTGATATCAGCTGCCGGCACACCTGGTATCTAATCTTTCAAAGACTGGATACCTGGTGAGCCAAATAATATAAACTATTTTTTAAACCAATAATTATTGCTCACTTTTGCAAAGCAATCAATTCAATAATTCACGGCCCGCCCGCAATAAGGAAAGGTTAAAACTTCATCATTCACGTGACAGGCGTATTTAAATCCAATAATCCTTACAATACTTTCTTGTTATTGGTTTATGGGCTGTTACTAAAGTTGCCAATGTTTGTTCACCCTGCCCTTCCTTTGCCCCGGCCAACTGATGGCTTTCTATTTAAAGCCCTGTTATTCCAGCTTTCCGGTATTGGCAAAAACTTAACGGTAATTTATCCGCTGATTACGTTTTTATTGTTGTTTACCCAGGCTATTACATTTAACGGGATGGTAAACGACCAGCGGCTTATGCAAAAATCCAACTATCTCACTGCCATGGGATATTTGTTAATTACCTCCCTCTTTGCCGAATGGAATGTATTGTCGGCACCACTTATTATCAATACTTTATTGATATGGGTATGGTCGCGTATGAGCAGGCTGCACAATGATCAAAATCCCAAAACCTCCCTCTTTAATATTGGT
>JBDTWP010000040.1:0-28416 GCA_040006615.1 Ferruginibacter sp. | reverse complement strand
TATTAAATAATTAAAATAAAATTTATGAAATCAACATCAGCAATGAGCCAAACGGCTCCAAAAGAAGAACAAAAATGTGATAACCCGGGTTGTGCTTGCAATAATTGTAACTGCGGTTACAATTGCAACTGTAAGAATTGCAATAGCTAATTCTTTTTATCACCATCAATTAATAAGCCACCTGTAAAACGGTGGCTTATTTTAAACTTTGTCCGTTTTTGACATCAAACCGTCCTTTCAGGCCTTCAACGCCGATATAACTTTACATCATCAACTAACAATTAAAAAAAAATAAAATGAAAAAGATCGCATTCGCATTACAGGTATTTGGCTTAATTACCATACTTCCAATATCTGTGTTCCTTGAAATGAATCATGCAGCCGGGAGATTCACCGTAAATAAAACAATTTCAGGTGTTAAAGAGGAGGCAGAAAAAAACACCATCCGGGTAACTCTAAATTCAGAAGCAGAAAATGAAAATTCTATACCTGGTAAAATGCTTACAGTTTCAACATGCGCATTTAAACAGGATCAAACAATCAATGGTGTAAGCAAAGCAAATTAATTAACAAATAAAACAAAAACTACAATGAAATTCTTTTTCTTATTTATTGCCATTACTTTATCAGTGGCAACCGATGCACAGGTTACAAAAGTTTCTTTGCAGGCAAGTGGTTTAACCTGCAGCATGTGCAGCAACGCTATAAATAAAGCATTAAAAACACTTGACTATGTAGCCAATGTGGATGCAGACATTAAGACATATACTTTTGAAATATCATTTAAGACAAACAGCAATGTTGATTTCGATAAGATAAGGAAGAAGGTTGAAAATGCGGGCTTTACTGTTTGCGGTTTTGTAGCTACCATCCATTTTAACAATGTGGCGGTAAGGAATAGTGAGCCGGTAACCATAGGGGATAAAACGTTTCTTTTTGTAAATATGAAAGATCAGTCATTGAATGGCGTCAAAGAAGTTAAAGTATTGAACAAGGGTTTTGTTTCTTCGAAGGAATACAAGAGAAATACTTTTTCTGTCCCATCGCCGGGTACTTATCATGCCACCATATAATCAGGTGGTCTAATAATAAAACTTTACATTGAAATTCACAGAAATGAAGCAGCAATTCTTTATAGCCCTGGTCTTTCTTTCCCAGTCCTGTAAGGCGCAGGAATTATATTCAATGACCGAACCGGCCAGTAATATGGCTTCAGGAAGTATTGGTTTCAGGTTAGATAACTCGATGATGAATGAGATTAATTCCCCAACGATAAACTATCACCTCGTTCCTGAAATAATGGTAGGTTTGTCAAGGAAATTGATGATACATGGAAATGCCTTTTTTAGTAACAGGGAAAAAAAATTTGCAGCCGAAGGTGGTAGCCTTTATGCTAAGTACCGGTTTTTGAGCCTCGATGCCGTACAAAGACATTTCCGTATGGCTGCATTTGGAAGAATAAGTTCTAATAACAGTGATATTCACCAGGAAGAAATTAATATGTACGGGCACAACAGTGGCTTTGAAGCTGGTATAGTTGCCACTCAATTGTTACGCAAAGTTGCTTTGTCATCAGGCTTTTCATATTTAAGGGCTATAGACAACGGCAAAAATAATAAATTTCTCTACGGTTCCAAAAGCAGTAAGGCTGTCAATTTTACTTTTTCATTTGGTAAGTTAATGTTGCCAAAAGAATACAGAGATTACAGGCAAACAAATATTAACCTGATGGTGGAGTTCTTAAGCCAGTTGAATGTAGGGTCGGGAAAATATTATATGGATATCGCGCCATCGGTACAAATGATATTTAATAGTCAAAGCAGGATAGATATTGGTTATAGAAAGGAAATGAGCAGCACACTGTTAAGAACGGCGCCGAACGGTTTTTTTGTCCGGTTAGAGCATAATTTCTTTAATGTATTTTAAATAAACGCCAATAATCAGGCTGAGCAAATGAAGGTAGCCCCATATCTCAGGCTTAATATTAATGAAACCGCTATTCTTAAATTTTAAACAAAATAAAAATGAATGCAGCAATCATTGGAATTTCATCGGGGATTCTCACAATAGTTATAATCGCTATATTGAAAATGTTAGATAAACAGGCCATGTATGCCCTTATACTTTCCGGCATTGGGTTCCTTTATGTTGGATTTACCTGGACAGATATTCCGACTTTAATTGTGACCTCGATCCAGGCGATATTATTCCTCCTGGTCGCTTATTTTGGAATCAAAAAGAATTTGTATTTTTTGGCGGCAGGCTATTTCCTGCATGGACTTTGGGACATTGCCTATGTCCAATTCCACGGATCAAACTTAATCCCGCCTCATTACGATATCTTTTGTTTATCGATTGATTTCACAATTGGCCTTTACCTTGTCCTTTTAAAATACCGGTTGACTAACAAGAATGTGATCGGTTGATTTCCTGATTTTTACCCGGGTTGCCAACCTTTGGCAGGCTGTAATAGTTGGTAGGGTACATGTCCGGGTCGGCAACTCTTTAAAGTCTTTAGATAGCCGGGCGGATTTTGAAGCCATGGTCGGCGTCCTCATCCTGAAGCCGTAGTTAGTCTTCTCACCAAACACCACTTCAAATCATGATTTCCATTCTTATCTTTACATATGCCTTCAACTACCTTACTTGTCAAAAACATGGTTTGCCATCGTTGCGTTCTTGCTGTCGAGGAGATTTTAAGAAATGAATTAATCCCCTTTCATAAGGTAATATTTGGAGAGATCCATTTGAATGATGAATTATCTGACACACGAAAGGCACGACTATTAAATAAGCTTGGTGAAATAGGTTTTGAGCTGATTGATAACTACACGAGCAGTCTTATTGAAAAAGTTAAGCAACTGGTTATAAGGAGAGCCCGGAATGAAGTGGATGAAAAAGAAAGGAAAATAAAACTCTCCCATTATCTCTCCAATAAAGTCAATCACGAATATACATACCTGAGCAGTTTATTTTCATCCGTTGAAGGCAGAACCATTGAAAACTATTTTATTGAACAACGGATTGAAAAGGCAAAAGAGCTGCTTGTTTACGGTCAAATGACACTTTCCCAGATTGCCTTTGATCTCGAATACAGCAGCGTGGCCCATCTTTCCACCCAGTTTAAAAAAATTACAGGGTTAACTCCAACTTATTTTAAAGAGGTGGGGACTTCAAAGCGTAAGTCGCTTGACAATATCTGATCCCAAAATTCTGCAAAGCTTTCCCAAAGTAATGTAACAACTTCACTGCCCTCTTCATCTAATTTTGTGTTATCTTCTAACAAATAAAAAATAAATTATGAAATCAACAACAAAAGACCAGCGTGCTCAAAATGTACAATGCAGTAACCCAAATTATGCCTGCGCTAATTGCAATTGCGGTTCTGCATGCAGCTGTGAAAATTGCCAGTAGATTATTTCTATTGTTGCAAAAACGGCCGTTCCCCCTTTGGAACGGCTTTTTAATTTTAACCTGTCCCTTAATATATTTTTTAACTGTCCGTTTTTGACCTCAAATTGTCCTTTTTAAACGTCAGCTTCTGGTTACCTTTATTGGAACAATTTATACAGGGCTTTATGAAAAAAATTGCATTTATCATTCCTCCTCATGTTGAGCTGCTCGATATGGCCGGACCGCTGCAGGTATTCACCGAAGCCAGGTTTTATGGTTTTGAGGCGGAAATTGAATTTTATCAATACCAGGATGAACCTGTCAGTACTGCCGGGCTCGGATTTGCAGAAGTTGCGGATTTTAAAACGGCAAAATTGAAGGAAGGAGATTTTGTTTTTGTGCCGGGTATGAATTTTGAATACGTCAATAGCATTTCCTTCCGGGCCGAAAGTGAATTTTTCAAATGGTTAAAAGAATGTGCTGACAAAAAAGTAACTGTTTGCTCCGTTTGCAATGGCGCATTTGCGCTGGGTGAAGCGGGCTTATTAAAGGACACGGAATGCACAACTCATTGGAGAAGGGTAAAAGATCTGCAATTGCAATTTCCGCAGGCCAGGGTGTTCTCTGATATGTTGTACATTAAAAGTAATAACGTTTATACCAGCGCAGGCATTAGTGCAGGCATTGACCTGGCGCTTGCGATCCTTGAAGACTTAAAGGGTCCGCTTTTCACCCATAAAGTAGCAAGGGGCCTTGTTGTTTATCACAGGAGAAGCGGCAGTCATAAGCAGCAAAGCATTTACCTGGATTACAGAAATCATATCAATCCACAAATTCACGAAGTGCAGGATTACCTGATTGATAACCTTTCCCGTGAGAACAGTATAGAGACCCTAGCCTCACTAGCCGGAATGAGCCCAAGAAACCTCAGCAGGGTTTTTAAAGAAAAGACCGGTTCTACTATCCTGGAATATCTTACGCTGTTAAGAAAAGAATATGCAAATACAATGCTTAATAATCCGGAATATACGATAGAGTATATTGCGGCCAAATGTGGATTTAAAACTGCAAGGCAATTGCAGAGGATATTAAAAAATTGATAGTATTGCCTCCATTTTTTAATGGCTGTGTTTGTAATGCTCCAGTAATGCATCACCACCAAAATCATTTTTTAAATCACGTATTACTGAATGAATGTGATTGCCGTCATTCTGCGTGTTATCGTATTCAATAATTATAGTGGGGCCATGGATGCGGTAATATTTAGGATGCCCGGGGCCATTCTCTTTGCTGCCTGCCCAGGCAAATAATAAATTATCCAGTCCTGCGGTTTCCGCATCTTTCATCATCCTTTCGGCGAACAATTGTGTGTACCGCTGAATGTATATACTAAGCAATTGCAGAAATATTTTTTGCTGATCCTTTGTCATATTGCCATAGCTTAACCCTTCTCTTTTCTTAATCATTGCTACCCGGTAATTATATGTTAGGATATCAGCGGGGGCGGTAGCATCTATTATAGTTTTTTTAAGCTGGTCTTCATTCAGAGAATTCAAAAGTTCAATTGCCAGTTCCGTTTCTTCTTTCAAAATTTCAAGCCCTTTTTCCGGACCGCTCAATACTACTGCAGGATTTACGCCGAAAAAACCAGGTGTGCCCGAAACCAGCCTGTTTGAATCCGAACAAAAGCTAAAAGAGAGATGATGGCCCTCCAGCCGCCAGCCCCAGACCTCTTTCCTGGAAGGCATCCCGAAAATGGTGAAAAAGTATTTGCCCGGATCCCTGTAATGATCGTTTTCCGGGCGGTTCTCTATTAATTTCAACACATTTTCGAGGCTCATAATAGCGCTGGCTTTCTTATAACCCTGTTCGCTTAAGGCGGTTTTCATTAATTTAATGGCAGCTGCTTTTTGCTCGGCATTCATTTCATTCAAAGAAAGCCCCTTCCGGTCATCTTTTGGAACAAAATGCCAGGTGTACCGCTCCGATGAATCAAAAGGGTACATGGTTTGAATTCTCTGCTTTTTATCGAGCAGGCCCAGGAAATAATCAGCCGCCTTAAACATGTCATTTTCCTGGGCAACGCATGCCAGGCTAAAAAAAAGATGTACACATAGACCCGTTAAAAGAATTTTCATGTTGGCAAATTTTTAGTGTGAAGGGCTTTCCCTATAGCAACCGTTAACAAATATAATATTGAATTTAATAATAATTGATAATCAGTCCATTACTTCATATACATTCATTGCATTCGCTTTGTTTTTCAAATTCAATGATCCTACTTTCCGGCAGTTGAACGACTCTTTTACTTTCTCATAAGATGTTTCATTAATGACTATCTGGCTTTCAACGGCAGCAGCCTGCAGGCGTTGTGCTATGTTTACATTATCTCCGATAACTGTATAATCCAGGCGGCGAAGGTTGGCGGAGCCGATATTGCCTGAGATCATTTCACCACAATGAATGCCAATGGCAACCTGGGGCTTAAAGGAAATATTTTCTGACACGGCAGGTAGATCATTTATTTTATTTCTTACTGCCAGTGAGGCGTCTATTGCCCTGTCTAAATGAAAATTGCCCCTAAAGACAGCCATGATGGCGTCGCCGATAAATTTATCCACATATCCTCCCTGCGCAATAATTTCTTTTACCATCACATCAAAGTAACTATTTAATAATTTCACCACGGTGTCTGGTGATTCATTTTCGCTGATGGAAGTAAAACTGCAGATATCAATAAAAACCACGGTAGCTTCTACAATTTCATTCAGCATCAAAGAAGCTTCAAACTCATGGCTGCCCATAAATTTTAATACCGTTTCATCCACGTACATTTTCAGGATATTATTTTCCTTAATGGCCTTAAGCGTTTCACGGATCTGTTTAACATGCCTGAGCGTTTTTTCCATGGTCAGGGTCAGGTCCTCAAAATTGATGGGCTTGGTTATAAAGTCAAATGCCCCACGGTTCATCGCGGTCCGGATATTCTCCATGTCCCCGTAAGCTGAAACTATAACAGATTTTATCAGCGGACTTGATTCGCTTAACCGGCTGAGTAAGGTCAACCCATCCATTTCCGGCATATTAATATCACTTAACACGATATCAATATCAGGATGCTGCACGATTTTTTCCAATGCATCTTTGCCATTCACAGCAAAAACGAATTCATATTGCTGTTCCCTTATTTTCTGGCGGAATTTCTGTTTTATGAGCATTTCCAAATCTGTCTCATCGTCGGCAACTAATATTTTAGACATCAGAATAAGAGTTTAAGTTTTTCTTTTAATAAGGGAAAGTCAATCGGCTTGGTTAAAAAGTCATCGGCGCCCAACTGTTTGGCCATATTATAATTTTCTGCATCGCCATAAGCGGTGATCATCATTACTACAGGCGGTGGCTTCAGGTATTTATGCTTTATATTACCTAGTAATTCAAGACCGCTCATGCCCGGCATATTGATATCTGATAATATCAATACCACTTCTTGTTCATGAATGTTAAAATACGACAGTGCATCCTCGCCGGAAAAAGCAAATACAAATTCTACGAGTTTGTCCCTGATTTCTTTTCTGAAACGTTGCTCAAACAGTGTTTGAATATCCCTTTCGTCGTCAACTACTAAAATTTTCATTTAATGAATTTAAGATTTATGCAGGTAAATTAAATATAAATTCAGATACTTCAACTTCTTTTACTTCCACTTTCTATTGTACACTAAGCGCTTATGTATGAACTCCCTAAACTGCGGGACAAATTATTATTTTTGAGATTTATTTGATTACTCTAATTGTTGGTAAAAATGAATTGACGGTAATCCTGGAAATCCAGTAAACCCTGATTCAGACAACCGGCAATAGAATGATAAACTCCGCACCCTCACCTTCTTTTGTTACTACTTTTATTTCCCCCCCATGTGCCTTAATGATATCATAGCTTAAACTCAATCCTAATCCGGTTCCTTCTCCGGTGGGTTTAGTAGTAAAGAATGGCTGAAATATTTTATCCAAAACTTTTTGAGGAATACCGGGGCCATTGTCTTTTACGCTAATCAAAACCTTGTCACCCTCTTTTTTTGTGCTCACCCAAACAGTAGGCTCATGCTGGTGTTGATGGTTCCCGGCACCTCCTTGGGCATCCGGTCCCGATCTACGGGGAGGCAGGTGGGCCGCATAAAATGCATTCGTAATTAGATTGAGAATTACTCTTCCCAAATCCTGTGGGATAACATCGATGTGCCCGATTGTTTCGTCAAAGTCGGCTTTGATCCTGGCATTGAACGATTTGTCTTTAGCACGCATGCCATGATAAGCGAGACGCAAATATTCATCCGCCAGTTCATTGATATTGGTTAGCTCTTTCTTACCACTGCTGATGCGTGAATGCTGCAGCATTCCTTTAACAATAGCATCGGCCCGTTTGCCGTGATGATTGATCTTTTGCTGGTTTTCAATAATATCATTTGCGATCGCTTTTATTTCCTCAACATTGCCTTTGTCAATTTGCTGTTTCATTTCTTCGATCATTTCTATATTCAGTTCAGAAAAATTATTGACGAAGTTTAGTGGATTTTGAATCTCATGCGCAATGCCCGCAGTTAGTTCACCCAGCGAAGCCATTTTTTCTTTCTGGATGAGTTGGGCCTGGGTGCTTTTTAATTCATCAAGGGCTCGTTCCAGGTCATTTTTTTGAGCCAGGATCTCTTTGTTCTGCTGCTGCAACGTCTTTGCCTGTTTATCTATTTCCATTTTTTGCTGCGCAAGCTGTAAATTGGTACGCTGTTTAATGCGGTTGCTTCGAAAGAGCATTAACGTCATGACTACCACTATCGCCAATCCGGCTAAGGTTACATACAGGATTTTGCGCTGGTTCGTATTGACTTCTTCCTGTATTTTTTGATCCTTTGTAAGCAGCGCGATCTCCGTCTGTTTCTTATCAAGGTCATAGCTGTACTGCAACAACGCTATCCTCCGCGAAGTACTGTCACTGGAAATACTATCCCTGTAGGCAGTGTATAACTTTTGGTACCTGTAAGCATTCGCAAAATCCCTGGTTTCGGCATATGCGGTCGCCAATACCTGGCTGGCATCCATAATGCCCGTTTTATGACCACTTCGCTGCGAAATCTGAAGGCTTTTTCGCGAATGATCCAGGGCGCTGTCTAACCGGTGGGTTTTCAGGTAAGTCTGAGCCAACACTGTGTGGATCATACCGATCTTATCCTGGTCGCCTGCAACCTGGATAGGCCCAAGGGCCTTGTAGGCATACGACAATGCAAGCGGGTAATTTCCCTCTTGCAAGTAGGTGTCCGCCAAACCGGCTTCATTCAAGCCAACCCCATATTCACTTTTCAGTTCTTTTTTGATAATAATGGCCCGTTGAAAACATTCAACTGCTTTTGAATAGTTGCCTTTCAACTTGTAATTATTGGCAATGCCATTTAAAACGATAGAAATATCCCGCTTGCTACCTAGTTCTTCATTGGCTTTCAGCGCTTTTTCTAAATACGGTAATGCCTTGTCATGATCGCCAACCTCGCCATAGATATTTCCTATACCTGTTAAAGCCTGCGCCGTTGACTGTTTGTCGCCGAGTTGCTCCGATATTCTCAGGGATTGAAATGTATAATCCAATGCTTTTGGATAGTCAGAAATAAAGTAATTTATTTGTCCCAGGTTTGCCAACACAAGACTCAGGTTTACAGAGTTGCCTGTTTGCTTCGCTAAGTCCAGTGCCTGTTGAAGGTATTCTAAAGCTTTGGGATATTCACTCATGTTGGAGTGGGCAAGCCCAAGGTTTGTAAGTATAAGAGTAGTTTCGTTAAAATTTCCTGCCTCCTTAGCTACCCGGAGAGCGTTCTGTAAATATTCTCCTGCTTTGGGAAAATCACCCTGTATGATATATGAAACTCCTATACTCCGCAGTGCAACTGCCTCGCCATTGAGATACTTCAACTGCTGTGCGAGGTTAAAAGCTTCTTCAGCGGTTGTGCGGCTTTGTTGGATGTCCTGGCGCCGAAGTTCTGCCGATAGCTTGTTCAACAGTTTTACCCTGTTGGTATCAGCTTTCAAATTCCGTGTTAACAGATCCTTTAAACTGTCAGCCACCTGGCTTTGCGCTGATAAGGCAATAGTAAAAAGTATCATGGATATTGAATAGCGTATAATTCCTTTCTTCATTAAGAGAATTATTAAATTGAATAATTATATCAATTGTAAATTTATTTCGTGCATTATGGTACCGGCTTTACCAGGATCTCCTGGAAAATTATTGAACTTATTTGAAAAATTAAATCGAATTATTGATTCGGCAATAAAATTGTAAAATTCGTACCCTCGCCTTCTTTTGTTTTTACTTTTATCTCGCCGCCATGCGCTTTTACAATATCATAACCTAACGATAAACCTAATCCTGTTCCCTGCCCGGTGGGTTTGGTGGTAAAGAACGGCTGAAATACCTTGTCCAAAACTTTTTGAGGGATGCCATCGCCGTTGTCTTTTACAGAAATCAGGACACCTCCACCCTCCGAAATGGGTATTAAAGAAGTTGTCACAGTAATAGTAGGTTCATAGTCATTTTGAGGGTTTCCGGTTCCGCCGGAGTTTGTCCCGGCTATTTCAGGAAATGGCAGGGAGCGCTTTCTTTTTTTTTCTGTTACTGCATAAAATGCATTGGTGATTAAATTTAACATAACTCTTCCGATATCCTGCGGTATGATCTTGATGTTTCCAATACGATCATCAAAATTCGTTTTCATGGTAGCATTGAATGATTTGTCTTTTGCCCTCAGGCCATGATAAGCCAGCCTTAAGTATTCATCTGCCAGGGCATTGATATCTGTTGGCTCCTTTATGCCACTGCTGCTTCGGCTGTGCATCAGCATACCTTTTACGATGGCATCTGCTCTTTTGCCGTGGTAGTTTATTTTTGTTTCATTTTCTTTAATGTCATTTGCCAATGCTTTTGCTTCGTTGACGTTTCCCCTGTCAATTTCCATTTTCAGTTCTTCAATCAACTCCGCATTAACCTCGGCAAAATTATTGACAAAGTTTAACGGGTTTTGTATTTCATGGGCAATGCCAGCGGTGAGTTCACCAAGCGAAGCTAATTTTTCAGACTGTATAAGCTGGGCCTGTGTGGATTTCAGATCCGTTAATGCCTGTTCTAATTCTTCTTTCTGGCCGGTAAGTGCTGCAGTACGTTCGGCAACCTGCACCTCGAGTTCGGCTTTCATTACCGCCATTATTTTATTTTGCCTTTCTTCCTCCTGTGTTTTTATCCGTTCTTTATCAAGTGCTTTCTTTTGCTTTTTGTTTACGAAGAACATGGTGATCAGCCAAATAATGGAAAAGAGCCAGGCAGTTTTAAATAGACCATTCAATCCATCGTAAATGCTGATATTTATTGATTTCGAAAGATCTTCCAGGGAAGCTACCAGGATAACCGGCAACACCGCGACCATGGAGGATCTTGCAGTTCGAAATTCTTCTTTTAAATAGATAATACCAAGAATGCCAAAAACCATTATAAGCGACATCCATTTTGTTACAGGTTTGATAGCAGGAAGAGCAAACTCTGATACCTGTAGCAGGATGCAGGCAATTATTATCCAAATAAGGATATTATTCCACTCGGGAAGCCGGGTAGCGGTTTGCAAAGACTTACGCAGATGAATTGCAATGAAAAAAGTAATGATCAGTTGTGCGTTCATTGTTACCTGTTTGTGATATTGTAAGATAAATAGGAATTCAAAGAAGACCCGCAAGTTAATTTATGAGATTACCAGTTATCCATGAAATAAATATCAGAAGTAAAGTAATGATAAACTTTGAAAAACCACCATCTTTGTTTTCACCAAATTTGCTCCGCAAGGTGCTTTTATGATATCAATACAATTGTCAGAATACATGCCTCAACCGGATAAGTCATGATTTTTTGGATTCAGATGATGCAGGTGTTAATCATACCAGGCATACGCTTTTTAATTACTGAATAGCATTTCGAAATGCTCCTCTCCGTATATTACTTTCGAAATATATTCATGCTGGTAAATGAAAAATCCCATTCAATCTTCTTTCAACCCTTTTATCACTACATTGCCGGTTCCGTTTTTAAAACAAGGATATTCAAATTCCTTTTGTACTTTACCCGGATTATTAATAGTGACATAAAATTCATCAAGATATTTTATAGTAGTTTTTATATATTTCTCATCCAGCAACGGACAATCAGTGTACATACCGTAGATTTCTTTTTTCAACCTGTTGTACAAAGCAATTACCCCATCAAATTTTTTCATATCCCGGATGCAATATCCCCGGTACCGTCGTTCACTGACCGAACTCAACAATAGCTGTTCCGGAGGCTTGGCATATGGCGCATTAACCAGCCCGGAGTAATCAAAATCGTATGGAACAGTAGTGGGAACAGCATTCGAATCCGGTGCCAGTAGTTTGATATTTTGAAGGTATTGAACCGACCAATCCGTATTTCCTATAAGGTATTCAAATACCGCTGTTGTTAAAAAAGCTTCCTCATTGGTTTGTTCCGGCCTTATTTTCCTGGTAACCGCAACAGCACCGTTTCTTTTGGCCATTTGCTTTTCTTCCTCCAGCAGGATCCCATAAAAGGGTGAAGCAGCCTTTTTATTTTTGGTATCGTCCAATTTCACCCTCACCAGTCTGGTCCTGAAACTTTTTGGCGTTACCAGGTTATATAATTTATAAACAAGCCATTCCCGTATCACATATTTATCGCCCTGGCAGGGCATCACGAGTTTTATTTTATCCTGTTTCTTGAAAATGGAAGGCTTCAATAGATCGCTTTTTGAAAAATTTAACGAAAGGGGGGGATAGATGCAATTTTCTTTCAGTTTGCGGAAATGCCCTCTTGTTTTCACTTCAACAGGGGCGGAAATTTCGCTGTTGTTTTCGCCCGTGTATAAAAGAAGCATTGGGTGGTATTTCGGATTTTCGGACCTGTCTTTTAATAAGTCACGGATGTTGCCCCTTAACGTGATATCCAACACTTCATCAGTTTCAAATAGGCTTTTACCTGGGGAAAGCCGGTGCATTGCTAATATGGCGGAATCCGCGGGAGCCTGGGCGTTCGTGCTAAACGGTAAACCCAAATAATAAATTGACACTATCACACATGAGCATAAAAATATTTTCATAAACAATTATTTTAAATCCTGGTTATATGAATAAATGAATCATAAACTCATCCCCTTTATTTAAGTTCGTTTCCACTTATATTTCGCATCAACGCCTTTTTATTATATCATGCAAATTCTTTGAACAATGATTTTTGAGATTTATTTAATTAATCCGGTGGAGGACATAAATGTATTTCAAGGTAATCCTGTTAAACCATACATCTATTAATACTGATTCAGACAACCGGCAATTGAATAATAAACTCCGCCCCTTCACCATCTTTTGTTCCCACTTTTATTTCCCCGCCATGTGCTTTGATAATATCATAACTCAACGATAATCCCAAACCTGTTCCCTGTCCTGTTGGTTTGGTTGTAAAGAATGGTTGAAAGATTTTATCCAATACTTTTTGCGGTATGCCGGGGCCATTATCCTTTATGCTAATCAAAACCTTGTCACCCACTTTTTTGGTACTTAACCAAACGGCAGGTTCACGGATGTGTTGTGTGTTCCCGGCCCCACTTTTGGGAGCCAGGGAGGCGGCATAAAATGCATTCGTAATTAAATTGAGAATAACCCTGCCGATATCCTGCGGGATGATATTGATATTTCCTATGCTTTCATCGTATTCGGTTTTCATGGTTGCATTAAAAGACTTATCCTTTGCCCGAAGGCCATGATAGGCTAACCGAAAGTATTCATCTGCCAAAGCATTAATGTCTGTTGGCTCTTTTATACCCGTACTTCTGCGGCTGTGTTGCAACATCCCTTTAACAATGGCATCCGCTCTTTTACCATGATGATTTATTTTCTCTTCATTCTCTATTAGGTCATTTGCAATAGCTTTTGCTTCATCCGTATTCCCTTTATCAATTTCTTGCTTCATTTCTACCAGCAATTCTTTATTTACTTCCGAAAAATTATTGACAAAGTTCAAAGGGTTTTGAATTTCATGGGCAATGCCAGCGGTGAGTTCGCCGAGGGAAGCCATTTTTTCGGATTGGATGAGCTGTGATTGGGTGGTTTTTAATTCCGTTAAAGTCGTTTCAATTTCCCGCTTTTGATTTAGCAGTAATATATTTGCTTTTTGCTTCTGTTTGTTGTTCCTGAAAAGTATGAATGCCAATATCACGATAAGGGCCATGCCTGTAATAAGGCTATATATTTTGACCCTGGTTTCATATTTCAATTTTGCTTCCCTGCTTTGTTGTTCCAATTGCTGCCGCCGTGCTGCCTCGTTAAAAGTAAGTGTTTGAAATTGTTTTATTTTATCGGAGTTATACAGGCTGTCTTTTATTGCGACAGAAAGGTGAAGGTATTTATAAGCGCTGTCCGCCTGGTTATTGGCCTTATATAATTCAGCAATAAGCGGGCTTAGTTCTGCGATAAGACTGTTTGAATTTTCACCCCAGGCCTGTATGGACCGCTGGTTATTTTGAATATAAGCCATAGCCTGCAGGCCATAATACAAGGCCGAATCGGTTCGGTTTTCTTTTTGAAATAACCTTGCCAACCCTACCCTGGCACGGGCCAATATATCGCCGGCAGTATAAGCTACCGATATTGATGCTGTTCTCCTGTAAAAATAAAACGCAGAATCTTTATTTCCACTTGCTTCATAAATATCGGCAAGCAATAAACTTTTGGTCGCGAGGTAATCTTCATAGTTTGCACTTTCCGGTATGGCTTCCAGTTTATTGGCATAACTTAATGCTGCATCAAAAAGATGTAGGTTGTAGTACGCAGTTGCAATGGTATATTTCACAAGCCATTGCTCCAGTTTCGGTACCTGGCCATTTTCGACGGATGTGCCGGTCAGGGAATCTGCCAGTTTCGCGTAATGCAATACATGCTGGTAATCCTTCATGGCGCCGTAATCATAGGTAATGTTCCTCAAAGCCTGTACCATGAAGAACTTATTTTTTTCCTTGTCCGCCAGGTTTAAATTATCCAGTCTCAGTTCCAATGATTTTGGGTAATTTCCAAGGGAATGAAACAGCGAAGCGATCATTTCCTGGAGGTTGATCAATTGATAGGAATGGCCATTACGCGTCCATGATTCATATTCGTCTGAGGCCATAACGTGTTGCTGAAGCGAAAGTGCCTGGTTTGCATAAGATAAAGCAGAATCAACGTTATAATACTGCGGGTAAAATGCATAGTTGGACGCAATGCCGGCAAGGATCTCAATCCGGGTGGTATCAGATTTTTGTCGCGCGAGGGCCTGCCATTTATCAGTGATCACCTGGTCGCGCCAGCTTACCACACTATCTGTAAGTGTAGTATCCCTGTTAATCGTTACAACGCGGTCATGGACCTCATTGCCATAATATTGCTTTTCAACTGTAAACCAGTTACCCCGGTGGAATTTATACGAGACGGGACCCGCCTTTATATTCAACACGATGAACTTTTCATTCATCCTCTGCGATTTCATCAGGTACCGCGGATCAGGTGTAGAATCCCAGTTACTGAAACTGCCGGTTATATAAATACTATCATGGTGAATGGCAGTTTTTTCCTTCAGCACAAACCTCACTTTGAACTGAGCAGTTGCTGCGGAGCAAAAACAAATTAAAAAAAGCAGGCTGCCAATTTTTACCATTACAAAGTTTATTGTATGATTAAGGTAACAAATTTCCGGGAATTTTATAAAATGCCTGATAGATTGAGGATACCAGGACTGAACTCCCGCCAGGTTGGGGCAATCGAAGATTACTTAGCATGCGACTTCTCTTTTAAAATCCCGCCTGTAGCTTCCTTTATACTCTGTACATAAACAAAAGCTTTTGGGTCAATCTCCTTTAAAGTATCCTGGATCTGCTTTATTTCCAAACGGGTGACGATTGTAACAATGATCTCGCAATCTGTTTTAATTTCAAAACTGCCTGGCAGGTAACCTCTTTCTCCTTTGTACACAGTAATGCCTTTTCCCAATTCATTTACCAGGAAACTTTTTATTTCTTCCTGCTGGGATGAAATGATATTCATAGCGGTAAATTCTTCAATGCCATCCACTACATAATCCGTTGCCCTTGTCGCAGTAAAATAGGTGATGATTGAATACATCGCTGTTTCTATACCAAACTGTATTGCAGCCACTGCAAAGATGATCGTATTAAAAAGCATAATGATCTCGCTGTTGGAAAAACCAGTTCTTCTTTTGGTAAAAACGGCAATAACCTCGGCCCCGTCAATTACACCACCCCCCCTGATTACCAACCCAACACCGGTTCCAATTAAGATGCCGCCAAAAATGGCGATCAATAATTTATCGCTTGTGATAGGATTGATATTAATAAAAAGCAGCCCCAGGGAGAGCAGGATTACAGCCAGCGTTGTTTGAACCGCAAAGGTTTTGCCGATCCTCCTGTAACCGAGGTATATAAAAAGTACATTAAGTACAACAACCAACAGGCTGATATTGATATGAAATATTTCATGTAATAATATGGATATGCCCGTAATGCCTCCATCCATAAACCTGTTGGGGATCATAAATCCTTTCATTGCCAGTACCGCCAGGCCCGTGCCCATTACAATATGTAAGATGTTCTTAAGGTCCCATACATTTTGCCATTCGATGGTATCGCTTTTATACTTTTTAGTCATAATTAAGAAGTTGGTTTTGACTACTAAAGTAAGATTCTCATTTCATTTAATAGAAAAAGTTGAATTCATTTAAAAAGCCGTTGCAGATTGCAGCATCCATAATTTAATGAGGCATGCACCATCATTTACGCTCAGGGATTCTGCCGGTTAATGTATTGGAGTTCCGGCTTCAAATGATTCAATCATATTGCAGAAACGGGTCCATCCTTTCAAGTACAGTAAACCATGGTGCAAAGCGCTTTTCCTGTGAAGAATATCAGGCTGGTCAAGAGAAATTCCCTCCGGCTGGTGTCATGTCAGGATTAATTTGTAAGGGATTGATTCGCAAATTGAGACGACATTTTATGTTTGACAATTCACTGGTTTATCTGCAAAATATCATTTGGAAAATATGGCTGACAGGACAAGGATTTTTTTTGATTGCCGGGGCTGCAAGCTGGCAGATCTGTATTGCTTCAATTCTCTCTTATTATCATTAACAGGGCTGCTTTGCTGAAGGAAAAATTGACTTTATTTCTTCTTTCTAAGATCAGGGGTATAATAGAAAAACAATCGAAACGTATTATTTTTATCGTATTGATAGCCGGACGCCTTTTGTTGAAACACCAACATATATCCCAAATCAAAACTTAAAGTTTTACTAATTGGTTGTTTGATTCCAATAAAAGACCTGTTTTGGTCAAAAGTATTGTAAACAATTTCTTTTCCGAATTGAATCGATAATTCATCAGACATAATTAATGAAGGAGCACGAGGATTTTTAAAAACCGGAATATTTATACTCAGTAAATAACGGATCCGATCGGTAAATTTGTAACTATGGATAAACTTATCATTTACAATTTTTTGCTGCCACCGCTGTTCATTTCTTAGCCGGTTGAGCAGGCCAATTTTTCCAATCTTTGAGTTCATTTGAATTTGCTGGTAAATACGGTGTTCCTGAACATAATGATGCCAGATGGGTTTAGAAGGCGCAACCCACATTTGTCCATATCCAAGCACCGCGGTAATATTTTCTTTTAACCAGTAATTGGCTCCGAACCGGATAAAATAAAAACCGGGATCTGCTGTAAAATTATTTCTTCTCATATGTAAATCCGCAATTACTCCGAATTTTTTATTCAACCTGAATGTACTATTTACACTAATCCAGGTTTGACTTTGGGTATTGACTTCTTTAGATGGAGATTGTGCAAAAGAATTCAATTGCAGTAATGTGGAAAAAAAAATAGGACAGTATATGAGCCGGGTTATTTTTCGAAACTTTTCCATTTGGAATTTAATATTATTATACTGATAAAAGCCGGACCCGTTCTTTCAGGATGATGGCTTTGTTAAGTTGGTATTTCAGAGAATTGTTGAATCAAACAAAAAACAAAATCAATAATTGCGCAGCCAGTATCCTCAGGATCATGGTCAAAGGATATACGGTAGCGTAAGTAGAGGAGGGTATGTCATTCCCGGCCATTTTTAGGGCAAAAGCCAAAGCGGGAGGATCTGTACATGCCCCGGATAATAGTCCGCATATTTCAAAATAGGTTTTTCTGAAAAACTTGCTTGCTACAAATCCCACGATCAGTAAAGGCACCATCGTGATTGTTATTCCCATCAAAATCCATCGAAATCCGCTGCCATCACTAAAAGCAGCAGCCAGGTTGTGTCCGCTGCTTAAACCTACACTAGCCAGGAACAGGGCGATCCCTATTTCTCTAACGATCATATTGGCACTGCTGGTAGTATAATTATTGAGATATAAATGATTACCAAAGCGACTAAGGAAAAGGGCTATTATGAGTGGCCCTCCTGCCATTCCTATTTTAACTGCTATAGGAATATTGGGAATATAAAAAGGTATACTTCCCAGGATTACACCTAAAACAATACCAAAAAAGATCGGCCCTAAATCCGGAGCTTCTAATCTTTTAAGCGAGTTTCCCACCACTTCTGTAAATTGTTTTACACTTTCTTCTGAACCTACTACCGTAATAGTATCACCCAATTGCAAAAATATATTGCCATGTGCCACCATTTCAATACCTGCTCTCTTAATTCGGGTAAGTGTTAAAGATTCGTGTTGTATCTGGGGAATATCACCCAGGCGTTTATGCGTAATTTCTTTTCTTGTTACAACAATCATACGGGATATTAAATTACTCGAAGGCTCAGTCTTTAGGTTCATTTCACTTTCCGTACCTACTAATAATTTTACTTTCTCCATTAATTTTTTCGGAGCAATAAAAAGCATTACATCGCCTTCCGACATAACAAGATCCGGTGTTGGTGTAATGACAGCTCCTTTATGGAACATCCTGGAAATAATTACGGGCTCATTTAGCATCTCGAAGATTTTTCTTATCGGCTGCCCAATAAGCTGCTTATTGTCCAGCCTGATATGGATGGAAAGCGGGCGATTGGATTTAAAGAAATTTAATTTGCGGTGCAATTCAATTTCGTCTTTTATACTGACATGAAGGATTTTTTTCAGGAGTATTAATGAAAGAATAATACCGATAACCGCAAATGGATAGGCCACCGCATATGCTAAGGTAATGGTGGTATTGTCTACACCTGTAATTTTCAAGTCTGTTACAGCTGCCTGCGCCGCTGCCAGACCGGGAGTATTGGTGACAGCCCCGCTCATCACACCCGCCATGACGGAGATATGATTTCCGGTTGTATAGAAAAAAATGATGGTGATAATTACCCCCAGCAACACAACTGAAGCTGCCAAACCATTATTACTTAAGGCGCTTTTTTTGAGTGAGGCGAAAAACCCGGGGCCAACCTGCAAGCCTATTGCATATACAAAGAGGATCAGTCCAAATTCTTTAACAAAATGTTCGGTCTCCTTACTGATGGTAATTCCGAAATAGGAAAAGATCAAGCCAATAAAAAGTACCCAGGTAACACCAAGGGAAATGCCCAGGATTTTTACCTTTCCAAGGAATATTCCGGTAGCAATTACCAGTGAATAGATAATGACAGCCTGTGCTACAGAAGGTTCAGTAAACAACTGAATAAACCAATTCATACATTCATACTATTAATACTTGACTAATTCCAACAATAATGTTAAGTCTCCGAACACCCCAAAATTGGCTTCAAATGCTTTAATCCATTCGAACACCTCCTTGCTAACCGGCAGGGATGGGGATAAGTCATAAAGCAGGCAATCGTCAAAAAAAACAATCAATCGCTATCATTTGCACACAGATAATGTGCAATAAATTACACTGAGCAAAGCAGCAAAGGTTCAGACAGGAATTTTATATAGCAGGCTTCATCGATAAGAATATAATCATTACCCGTTCTTATTGAAAAATTACACATTTTCTGGTGCCAATGCCCAATGTTCAGGTGAACGCCATAAAGAACTCAATAGTAGTTCTCTAATGAAATAGAATTCTTTTGGAAGTTTATCGTATAATTTAGCGAATAATTCTTCGTGCGAAAGCAATTCCTGTTTCCAGAGTTCTCTATCAATAGTTGTAATTTTAGCAAAATCCTCCTTACTGAATTTTTCCTGGCCGGTCCAGTCCATGTCTTCAAAACGAGGCATCCAGCCAATTGGGGATTCAACAGCGCTTGCACCTCCATGTACTCTTTGAACTATCCATTTTAAGACGCGCATATTTTCACCAAAACCAGGCCATAGGAATCTACCATTTGCATCTTTTCTAAACCAGTTTACACTAAAGACACGTGGCGGATTAGGAAGATCCCGGCCAAACTGCAGCCAATGATTCACATAATCACCCATATGGTATCCCATGAAAGGCAACATTGCGAAAGGATCACGTCTTATTTTCCCCACTTCACCAAATGCCGCTGCGGTTGTCTCACTACCCATCGTTGCTGCAGCGTATACGCCAAAGTTCCAGTTAAAAGCCTGGCATACAAGCGGTACCGCTGTACTTCTTCTTCCGCCGAAAATAAATGCTTCAATGAGCACGCCATTAGGATTGTCCCAGTCGCTGTCAATTGCAGGGTTTTGATAAGCAGGTGCAGTAAACCTGCTGTTGGGATGTGCAGCAGGAGCTCCATTTACTATATCGTAGTGTTTTCCATGCCAGTCAATCAATCCATCCGGAATTTCTTTTGTCATGCCTTCCCACCAAACATCGCCTTCGGGCGTAATGGCTACATTTGTAAAAATTGTATTTTCCCTAATGCTTTCCATTGCATTGGGGTTGGTTTTGAAATTGGTTCCGGGAGCTACGCCGAAATACCCTGCTTCAGGATTAATGGCATATAAACCGCCATTTTCACCTTTATGAATCCAGGCGATATCATCTCCCACTGTTGTGACTTTCCAATCGTCAACACCTTTGGCAGCGATCATCATGGAAAAATTGGTTTTGCCGCAGGCACTCGGGAAAGCAGCAGCGACATAGGTTTTTTGTTTTTTAGGAGATTCAACACCCAATATCAACATATGTTCCGCAAGCCATCCTTCTTCTCTGCCCATTACTGAAGCAATACGAAGTGCAAAACATTTTTTACCCATTAATGCATTTCCACCATAGCCACTACCGTAAGAGATGATTAATCGTTCTTCAGGGAAATGCGATATATATTTTGTTGTTGGATTATTAGGCCATTTAGAATCAGTTGCAATAAGATCCAATGGGGCGCCTACAGTATGAATACATTTTACATATTCTTTTCTTTTTAAATAGGGATATATTTCGTCACCCATGCGGGTCATGATATACATATTAACTACTACATATTCAGAATCGGTTATTTGCACACCATACCTGGAATACGCGGAACCAACAGGCCCCATGCAAAAAGGAATGACGTAAAGGGTTCTGCCGGTCATTGCACCATCCATCAAATTATTTAAAATTTCTTTCATTGCATTTGGTGCCATCCAATTGTTGGTAGGCCCTGCATCATCCTTTCGTCTGCTGCAAATAAATGTTTTGTCTTCAACCCTGGCTACGTCACTGGGATCTGAAAAACAGGCAAAGCTATTCGGACGTTTTTTCTGGTTTAGTTTGATAAAAGTTCCTTTTTTCACCAGCAGGTCACAAATATTATCGTATTCCTCCTTGGAACCATCACACCAATGAATACTTCTGGCATTAAATTGTTTTGCCATACTTGATACCCATGCCTCCAATTCGGATTTGATGCTGGAAGATTCGTAAAATGCAGGTTTAATTTCGTAATTCATAAACTATAATTATTAAAAAAATAAATAAATAAAGGTGTTTAATCTTGTGATGCAAATTTCCACCCAAAAGAATTAATTAAACATGACGTTTATCAGTTTTTTTATGATTTATATACGTGTTTTCAATGAAATAAAATCATGTTTTAGTCCTGGAAAACGCCATTAAGTTTATTATGATCATAAAAGATAATATGATCCGTTTCATATATGACGTGGTCATTTTCTTACGGACTTGCATAAAGTTTCACCCTTTAGATCCAGTAAATCTTTTGGGGAATTCCCACCCCGGCTCCGTAGTTATCCCGCGGAAGGAACCGGGGATGATGAAGTAAAACATGTGGCTTCTCCATGGGACAAAATGCTATCTTTGCAGGCTAAACTTATATTGATCGGAATAAAGAAACAAAGAGACCTGAACAAGCAATTTATTAAGGTCAAAAAATAGTTGATCACTGTAAATTTAATAAATCGTATTTGTTTTTCAACCAACACTACCAATAATGCGATGGATCCTTTACCTTTTTTATAAACTGCTTTTATTGATATGCATAGTGCAGAACGCAATTGCAAATCCGGCTGATCCATTCTTTATTCAGCATTACGATAACAGAAATGGCCTTTCTAACAGCTCTATCAATCATATTTTTAAGGATGCTGGTAATTTATTGTGGGTAGCAACCTGGGATGGGCTGAATATGTATGACGGGAACATTTTTCATGTGTTTAATTATAGTAAGGAAAATGATTTCAAAAGCATAGGAAGCAATGTTATCCAACAGGTTACGGAAGACAAGCGTGGTAATATCTGGGTCACCACTATTGAAGGAATATCCCGGTATGAAAAACATACCGGCAAATTTTACAATTATTTATATAACCAGTACCAGCGAGGCAGGGTGAGCGAGCAGGAATATGCGCTCGCAGTTGATACGGCCGGAAGGGTATATTGTCTCAACAAAAAATCGGGGTTCAACTGGTATGATGAATCGGCTGATACATTCCGGATTTGCGATTTGCCTATGCAAAAATCCACGATAACTAAACTTGCTTTTGATGAAGGAAACCGTTTATGGGTATTAAGTGCCAATGGACAGCTGGATGTTTATGCAGGAGAGGTGCATCAATTTAAGCATTTGAGGACCTACCATGAAAAAGAAGCAATTATCAACTTTTTTTATTCTAACCACCAGCTTTTTTTTTCAACTGCGGATGACAGGTTATTTGCAATTTACAATGGCGCAATTTTTCAAAAGCAGGTACTACAGATGAAGCATTCCATCTCGTCCCTGATCTTTTATAAAGAACACTACCTGCTCGCATGGTCTGGCAAGGGATACGAAGTTTATGACGACAATTTTCAGCCCTCTGCCTTTCTTAAGCAGGAGACACAACAGATGCAGGATGTGAAAGTTACCTCATGGACACTCGGCAGCGAGGATATTTTATGGTATGGCACTGATGGAAACGGTATCATAAAAATTTATCCAAAAACTAAATCTTTCGGTACTGTCACCACTTCAGATAACGGACTGCCTTACAATAAAGCTGTCAGATCATTTTGTGAAGCCAACGGGAATTTGTGGATCGGAACCAAAGGAAGCGGAATAATCAGCATTCAGAATTTTTGGTCCGAAACGATCGCCGCAAATAACAAACAATACTTTTTTGCTCCTGCAGAGTTGGATAATAATTCTGTCTATGCAATCAAGAAAGGAAAAGATGGGTTGATCTATATCGGTACAGATGCAAAAGGAATTGGCGTGTACGACCTGGAAAATAAGAAATTTAACAGCTGGTCTGATATTGAGGGTTTTGGGGCGTATCCTGAATTTGGATCCGTATACGCTATCAGCCAGGATCCCGATAATTCATTGTGGCTGGGTACCAGTGGCTATGGCTTAATACATCTTAAAATCAGCCGGGACAGATCGGGTAAACTTTCCCTGGCTTTCCTGGCAAGGTTCACATTCAATAATAGGAATTCCGGTCCGGCAAACGATATCATATATGCCCTTGCTGATGGTGATAAAAATCAGTTATGGATCGGCTGCCGGTATGGTGGTCTCAGCCTTTTAGATAAAGCTACCCTGGAATTTAAAACATTTAAGGCGCTGACTTATGAAGGAAGTCTTTCCAACAATGACGTTTTATCCCTTTTTAAGGATAGCCGCAACAGGATTTGGGTCGGCACCAGTTATGGCCTCAACTGGATAAACAATGCGGATGCGTCAAAGGAAACTCCCCTGTTTCAAAAACTGACTACTGCCAACGGATTGCCAAATAACACCATTCATGCCATTGAAGAAGACAGCATGGGGTATATTTGGGTAAGTACCAATAAAGGGCTTGCGAAAGTGAACCAGTCAGACCTGAAGGTCTCCTATTACCAGCAATCAGATGGATTACAAAGCAATGAGTTTTGTGATGGAGCAGTTTGGAAGGATAAGCCTGGGAAAATATTTTTTGGGGGTACCTATGGGTTCAATCATTTTCTCCCTCAAAACATACGTAAATCAGGATGGCAACCCAACCTGCTTTTGTCGGGTATTTTGATCGGCGGTAAAAATATGGGTGAAAATGGTTTCAGGGTATTGAATCCTGGTAGCAATAAGCCTCTTGATTTTTCAATTGGCAGAAAGGATAACTTTTTTGAACTTGACATAAAAGCGGTCAGTTTTTTAAATGCGGAGAAATGCGAATATGCGTACTATTTAGAGGGATATGATAAGGAATGGCATTATGCGGGTACCAACGGTAAAATAGTATATAGTAATATTTCACCCGGGATCTATCCGCTAAAAATTAAATGGAGTAACGGGGAAGCCATCTGGACACCAGAAATACACTTACTAAGCCTTAAAGTGAATCAATATTTCTGGCTTACATTTTATGCATTCCTTTTATATGCAATTATTATAACGGTGCTGGTATATATATTGTACGGATACCAGAAAAACAAGCGGGAGATAAAACACCAGTTGGAAGTGGAACATTTGCAAAGGGAAAAGGAAGAAGAGATACACCAGAACCGACTTGGTTTTTTTACCAATATCGCGCATGAACTTCAAACACCTTTAACCCTCATCATGGGCAGCACAGAAAGATTTTTGGATAAAAAGTCATCAGGGAAAGAACAAAGGGATAAACCTTATTTTTTATCACTGATCCATCAGCAGGCATCCCGGCTTACTTACCTTGTTCACCAACTGCTGGAATTCAGAAAAGTAGAAGCCGGTTTTTTTAAGAACCAGTTTAGTTTTTTGAATATTTCTGAATTGTTGCAAAACCTGGCCGGGCCCTTTGTTCAATTAAGTGAGCAAAATGAGATGGAGTATAAGCTGAATATTTCACCCGAAATGATCGGTTGGATCGATAAGGATAAATTGGAAAAAATCATTTTCAACCTCTTGTCTAATGCATTTAAGCATTCCGGCAGAAATGAGCAGGTTGTTTTTTCAGCCTGCATAAATAAAGGAACGAAGGAATTGGAAATAACCGTTGCTAATTCCTGTTACCGACTTCCTGAAGGAAATCTGGATAAGTTATTTGATAAGTTTTACGTCGTAAATCCAAACACCGCAGATAATGAAAAATTCGGAACCGGTATTGGCCTGGCATTTACCCGGCAACTTGTAACATTACTAAACGGCAATATCAGCGCAGGGAGTGAGAATGGCCGGATCACTTTTAAAGTATCTCTCCCTTTAATTGCTGATCAGCCGGAAGGGTTTGCTGCAGGCGATACACAAACCATCAGCGACAAACCTTCTTATTTGTACCAGACGATCACTACTTATTCCGACCCCCCCCATCCTGTATCGATGATCGAAAATAATAAGCATGCGATCATAGAAAATTTGCAAGGCGATAGGCGCAAAAATATCCTTATCGTGGAAGATGATCCTGATATCCGTTTTTTATTAAAAGTTATATTGAAAGATGAGTATATTGTTTACGAAGCCGGGGATGGAAGGAAGGCCCTGGAACTGGTGGATAAAATTGTACCGGATATTGTTATTTGTGATGTGATGATGCCGAATATGAATGGGCTGGAACTGTGTAACAGCATGAAAAATACTCCGGCAACATGCCAGGTGCCTTTTATTATTTTATCGGCCCGGGGCAGCGAAGATCACCACATGGAAGGGTACGAAGTGGGTGCGGACGCCTATATAGCCAAGCCCTTTCAAACAGCATACCTTAAATTGCGTATCCGCAAATTACTTGAATACCGGCAGAAATTACTTAACCTGTTCAATAATGATGCGGTTGCCGAAATGCTGGTAGAATCGGATCTGGTGGCCGGTGATAAAGAGTTCCTTACAAAGTTGGTGCAGGTAATTGATGAACACCTCGACGAGCCGGAATTCAGTGCCGTATTTCTTGAAAAGGCATTCAGCATGAGTAAGATGCAATTGTATCGGAAATTAAAAACTATGACCGGGATGACACCGGGGGAATTTATTAAACATATCCGGCTTAAGCAGGCGGCAAATCTTCTTGCTTATACCGGCTTAAATGTAAATGAAATTTTTTATCGTACAGGATTTAATAACCAATCCTATTTTTTCAGGGAATTCAGAAAGCGGTTTGATTGTGCCCCGAATGAATACAGGGAACAGCAAACAAGCCCCTTGTCTCCAAAAGGGAAAACTTAGACGACCGCTCTTGCCGTTTGATATTTGAAGAACATGCACAGTTATTTATTGGATACCTGGAAGATTTTTCGGGACTTAATCTGCATCGTTATGCAAATATCGGCAATCCAATACCTTATAAATTTTCATTATATCTGTTGTGCCCATCAACTTTCGAATGATGAACCAATCCTTCCATCCTTGTAAGGGCGAAACATAATAACAAAGGGTAAAGCCCTGGGTTATCCTATTTCCCGACAGGTAAATATGTCAGGTGATAAGCATTTCAACAGTTGACCTGGTTATACCAAAATGGTAATTGAAAATCCTGTATTGAAATGAATAGGGCTATTTCAACCAGCAGCCTTTGTTAGCCTTACTTCAAAATTAATACCTGCTGTTTTTTGTTTTTTTTCTTATATCCCGGCTTCAATTCTTTTTTCAACTTAAAAATCTGCCTTATTCATTCAAATTGTAATCATAGTACAGTAAAATGTAAGCATAGTGTATAAGACCAGGTTGCATTCAGGGTAGCTTTGGTTATTAATGCTGCATATGTTAAATCCTCAAACCAGGCTATCATTCCTTTTACTTTGCCTGTTTACTTTATTGAATTATTTATTCACCAAAGGTCAGCAACTTTCGCTTAAAGTTGCTGGTGATGAACAGGCAGGTTTTCATGTTGATATATACTATGGAAATCAATTAACGGTTACCAATACGGAGGAATTCTCCCTTCAATTGTTTAATGCCGATTTGAGTACTGCTGCAGTTATCCGGCAATGGAAAGGTCAAAAATGGACTGCTACTGAAAACAGCATCACCTTAACAAGTAATGCCTACCTTAAAGAATTTGATGCCAATCTGTCTGTATCAGTAACCTACCAGGTGGCTAACGCTAATATTATAAAAAAGACGATTGAGTTGTTTCAACCTTCCATGCCCGGGTTGTATTATATTTTGCAGCTAACAGCAAAGCCCGCGGAAAAACCACAACGGTATGTAACATTTGAATACGATCATTTTCCCGGTGGCTTTGTACATGAAATGTTTCCCTCAGCAGGTTTTATTACCCAGGATGATTATGTGGTTGGCTTCTTAACAGATGCCGGGTATAAAAATCAGTATACCAGAAACACCCGTAGGAGGTTCAGCGGGCGGGGAGGTGGTTTTGTAGGCATGCGCAGACTGCCGGATCCTAATTTATTTACCGTTGCCGGTTTATCGGACAGGGCACAGGATAATCATTACATCCGCCAAACATTTGGTGAAATGTACAACCTTGATGCCGGAGAAGAAACTTTATTAAAAACAACTTCCATATATCAGAAAGAAGGCAATGCGGAAGTAGAAAATGAAAAAGGGCTTATTTCAATAACCGGACATCCGGGAGGCCGGGCAGGAATAGAATTTTTAACTCCATTTAAAGATCAGCGCATATACACTATTTCTTTTATGTGCAAAGGAAATACCACCCTGGCATTAAAACTTTTCAGAATTAAGAACGGTCAAAAAACCATTGAGCTGGAAGATGGCGTAAAGTACATTGATAACTTTCCTGCGGTTGAAAACGAATGGACGCATTTTGAGGGAAGTGTATTAGTGCCGTATATTGAAAATGATAGCGTATCCATGTTTATAGGCACCCAATCCGGAAAAGAATGCAGGCTACAAATCAAGGACCTGCAATTTATAGAACATCAGCCCCAACAGGAACCTTACAACTTTCTGCCGCTTGGCGAAAAAGTAGTGAAAACTACCTATGTTTTTGTTGAGCCATGGAAATCGCATCAGCAATTTATGATCTCGTCTCAGTCACGGTTAGCCGAAGGAAAAGGTTTTAAAGGATCGCTGATAGAAAAAATGTTGTATGCCAATTTCAATATGCTCACCTGGATCACGGATACGAAGGATTTTACACCCTTTAATGTGCCCAATATGAATTATGCGCCCGATATGTACAACAGGGATTCTTATTTTTCAACGGTAGCATCATATAATAGAGAATTGAACCTTTCCATCTGGGAACAATGGAGTAAAACGCAAACGCCCAAAGGCGGTGTTGGCACTATTATCACACCATTGATGGGATCGGTAGAAGCAAAGGACAATGAAGCCACGATTGAATGGCTGATCTGGGCAATGATGAACAAGCGCCGGTTTGGCGTTACCCTTCCGCAGGAAAAAATAAAAAGGGCGGTTGAATATGTATTGAACGAATTCGATTCGCTTAGAACAGGAAAATGCAAAGCGCATTTTTCTTTGAGCCAGGTAGATATTGTTGATTTTAATCCTAAAACGGACCGGCTGGGTGTTAACCAGGGAATGCTGGCCATCGCATTAAGAACAATAAAGGAATTGGGTTTTGATATTTCCGAAGCTTATATCCAAAAGGCCGAAAATGAATACCGGAATTTTTATGATGTAAAAAGAA
>JBDTWP010000039.1:0-28475 GCA_040006615.1 Ferruginibacter sp. | reverse complement strand
ATATGGCTAGAGTATGTCAAGTTACAGGTAAGAGGCCAATTACGGGTAACAAAGTGTCGCATTCAAATATAAAAACAAAACGTAGGTTTTTGCCAAATTTGCAAAATAAACGTTATTTCCTGGCAGAGGAAGATAAGTGGGTGACACTGAAAGTCTCATCTGAAGCTATACGCACAATCAATAAAAATGGCCTGTTTTCAGTTGTAAAACAACTAAGAGCAGCCGGAGAAAAAATTTAGACCCCAACCGCTTACGCCGGGGGACGGTGTAACATAAAATATACGATAATGGCAAAGAAAGGTAATAGGGTTCAGGTGATTTTGGAGTGTACGGAGCACAAAACCAGCGGCAAAGCAGGCACCAGCCGGTACATAACCAAAAAGAACAAAAAAAACACCCCTGAAAGACTGGAGTTGAAAAAATTCAACCCGATTTTAAAGAAGGTAACCGTTCATAAAGAAATTAAATAATTAGCAAATTCGACAATTCGAAAATGAGAAAAATTAGACCCCGTTCAATTTTCATTCATTTTCCAATTTTCCAATTTTCACATTTTCAAATTAATTAGTCATGGCAAAAGCAGCTAAAACAGCGATTAAAACCAAGGACCAGAAAGCAGCAGCCGATGCTAAGAACTGGACTAAAGTAATACGGGCCGTACGTAGTCCTAAAACCGGCGCCTATACTTTCAAAGAATCCATAATTCATAAAGAAAAGATTAAAGAATATTTAGCTCAGTAATAATTTTCAAGCATGAGAATTAATATATGAAAGCTGTCCTGATTTATACCGGGACAGCTTTCTTAATTTTAATCCGAAACACAGGGGGTAAGGTGAATGGTGAAATATTGGCCGTTGACCATTGACTATTCACAAATTACCACCACGAGTTATGCAGGGCATTTTAATTTAGAAATAACCAACAAACAAAATCCTCCCTTTGGGTGGTCAGGGTATATGGGACTTTTCGATAAACTCTTCGGTAAAAAACAGCAGCAGGAAAACCTTGACCAGGGATTACAAAAGACCCGTGAAGGATTCTTTAGCAAAATAACCAAGGCCATTGCCGGAAAAGCCACGGTAGATGAAGACGTATTGGATGATGTGGAAGATGCATTGGTAGGGGCTGATGTTGGTATTGAAACAACTGTTGAGATCATCAACCGCTTAGAAAAGAGGGTTGCCAGGGATAAATATATTGGTACAGGAGAATTGAATGCGATACTGAGAAGTGAAATTGAAAATGTTCTGATTACTGCCCCCCAGGACAACAGTTATGAAAATTATGAATTGCCCGCCGGGCACAAACCGCATGTTATTTTAGTAGTAGGGGTAAACGGTGTTGGCAAAACAACCACTATCGGGAAACTCGCATATAATTTCTCCAAAGCAGGAAAATCAGTTTTGCTGGGTGCGGCAGATACCTTCCGGGCTGCAGCGGTAAACCAGCTTACGATCTGGAGTGAACGCACGAATGTGCCCATTGTAAAAAAAGAAATGGGTAGCGATCCTGCATCTGTTGCATATGATACGATAATAAGTGGTGTAGCCCGGGCAGTAGATGTGATAATTATTGATACAGCGGGCAGGTTGCATAACAAGGCACATTTAATGGATGAGCTCACCAAGATTAAAAAAGTCATTCAAAAGGTAATCCCGGAAGCTCCGCATGAAGTATTATTGGTGCTGGACGGCAGCACCGGGCAAAATGCACTGGAGCAGGCCAAACATTTTACGGCAGCAACAGATGTTACCGGGTTAACTATTACGAAATTGGACGGTACCGCGAAAGGCGGCGTGGTATTGGCTATTGCCCACCAGTTTAAGATACCGGTTAAATTTATTGGCGTAGGCGAAAAAGCCCAGGACCTGCTGGTATTTGATAAGCACCAGTTTGTTGAAGGGTTGTTTGCTCCCATCCCCTAAAGAGCAATCTCATAATGATTTTAATTGATAATTGATAATTGATAGTTGATAATTGATAATTGATAATTTGATAATGATAATTTTTTCCTAAGTAGTACCTCACCCCTACGGAGATAGTTGAATTATAATAATTGAGGGGTGGAAGACCAAAACAGGTTAGCTAAGGAGGCCCCGGGGGAGGGTAGGGGGGAACAGGGTGAAAAGGCATTTGCGTTCGAATTAATGGATGTAACTTATTAATTTTAATCGCTTAAATAATTCTCCGCCGCGGCGGGGCTCAGGATAATGATCAAAGTTGGCGAATACAATTTATTAAAAGTGATACGGGCCGTAGATTTCGGAGTATACCTGGATGATGGTGCGGAAGGCATTTTATTACCCAAACGTTTTGTTCCAACAGCTACAGCTATTGGAGATGAGTTGAAAGTATTTATATATCATGATGGGGAAGACAGGATCATTGCTACTACGCAACAACCGAAAGGCGTACTGGGTGATATTGTAAAGTTGAGGGCGGTAACGGTTACGCCGCAAGGGGCGTTCCTGGATATGGGATTGATGAAAGATATTTTTGTACCCAAATCAAAACAGGTGATGGGTATGCGGCCAAACGGAGACTACCTGGTAAAAATTTACCTGGACGAACAAACCGGCCGTTTAGCTGCCACAGAAAAACTGGAACCATATTTAAGTAATGAAGCGCTTACCGTGAAAGAATTGGAAGTAGTGGACCTGATCGTATACCGCCGTACCGATATAGGTTATACCTGTATTATCAACAACCGGCATACCGGCGTCCTGCATTTTAATGAAATTTACCGCAACATACTGGTGGGTGACAAATTCCAGGGATTCATAAAAAAAATATACCCCGAAACGAATGACAAGGATGATCGTTTCAGGATTGATGTAGCCGCCGGAAAACCTGGCTACAACAGGGTAGAGGAAGAAGCGGCAAAAATACTCAGGTTGTTGGAGGAAAACGACGGATACCTGCCATACAACGATAAAAGCAAGCCGGAAGATATTTATGATTTTTTTGGTATGAGCAAGAAAACATTTAAGATGACTACCGGCAACCTCTACAGGCAGCGAAAAATTTCATTTGAGCAAACGGGGATAAAATTGACGGAAAGGTGAATGGTGGAATATTGGCCACTGACCATCCACAATTCACAATTCACCATTCACCAACTCACAAAATTCTATCTTCAATCAATGAGTATTGATAATCAAAAGGACTATTGGAATAAGGTTGCGCTACAAAAAACATTTACCCATCCCATTGATATCGACCTGCTTTTAAAATATGTTGATAAGGACGCAACAATTATTGACTATGGCTGTGGTTATGGCAGAATAGTAAATGAATTGATTGAAGCAGGGTTTTCAAATATAACAGGATATGATACATCCATTGAGTTAATTAACAGGGGCAGAGTTAGCCATCTGCCAATTCAGCATATCGATGATCCTTCCCAATTGCCATTGATTGATAACAGCGTTGATTGTTTCCTCTTATTTGCCGTATTAACCTGTATTCCTTCCAATGACGGACAAACGGATTTAATAAAACTACTTCATTCCAAATTAAAGTCCGGCGCCATCATATACATCAGCGACTATTATTTGCAGGATAATGAAGGCTCCAAAAGCAGGTATACTTATCACAATAGTGATTTGAATAATTTTGGTGTGTTTGGCCTGCCTGAAGGTGCCACCTTACGACATCATACAAGGGAATGGATCGCAAAACTGGTACAAGGTTTCAAGATGCAAAAAGAGCATATCATTGAAGTAAAAACCATGAATGGGAATCGTGCGGAAGCATTTCAATTGATTATTCGGAAGTAGTAAATAAAGAGCGATAATAAATCTCCGGGGATTTGTTTGTTATAAGATCCCTTTCTTACCCAGCTTCAAAAATTCAATATATTTGGAAATGGAAATAATAATAGCTGACCTTACCGGTGTTTATAATCTGGTATTGGTATAGTGAAAGGATGCAAAGAACTTAGGAGAATTATCCGGCCATAAAATTTCCCAGTCAAAAATAATATCTTAAAATGCATATTCTTATTGTAAATAATTCGGCTATTCCTGCATTAAAGTACGGTGGAACCGAAAGGGTGATCTGGTGGCTGGGAAAGATGCTGGTAAAATTGGGGCATAAGGTTTCTTACCTTGTAGCCAAAGGTTCCTGGTGCCCTTTCGCTGATGTACATGAACTGGATCCTGTAATACCCTTCAACAGCCAGGTACCTGGATCGGTGGACATAGTGCACCTGCTTTCCGGAAACAATGAAATGCCCGTTAAACCTTACATCATAACCATGCAGGGCAATTTGAATGAGGCAGTTGAATTGGATAGAAATACGGTGTTTGTTTCCCGCAATCATGCCAGCCGTTATGGAAGTGACAGTTTTGTTTATAACTGCCTTGATGTGGAGGATTATGGCAAACCTGATCTAAGATCCAAAAGGCATTATATACATTTTTTAGCGGATGCTGCATGGAGGGTTAAAAATGTAAGAGGCGCTATAAAGATTGCGAGGGAAGCTGCTGTGCCGCTCCGGGTGATTGGTGGAGTAAGGTTTAATCTTAACATGGGTATCCGGCTGACTTTTGATCCCAATACCCGATTTCATGGCATGAAGGGAGGGGTAGAAAAGAATATGATCATCAATGGCTCAAAGGGTTTGTTATTTCCCGTTTTGTGGAATGAACCTTTTGGGATAGCCCTCATTGAAAGCCTGTATTTCGGCTGCCCGATTGTCGGTACACCGTATGGTTCTTTAACTGAACTGGTACCGAAGGAAGTTGGTTTTCTTTCCTCAAAAAAGGATGAATTGGTAGCAGCGGTAAAAAATATTGGTTCTTTTGACCGCAGTGACTGCCACCGGTATGTGATGGAAAATTTTACTTCGGATAAAATGACGCTGCAATACCTGGCTTTGTATGAAAAAGTTCTGAACGGGGAACAATTAAATGCAATCCCGCCAAAATTGAAACAGGTGCAATATGAAAAGTTTTTACCTTTTGATTGATATGGAGAAAAATAAGTCGAACTAAGATCCGGGCAAATCAGTTATTCAAAAAATCCCTCCACCAATACCCCGAATTTTTAATCGTTCGCAATTGAGTTTTAAAATCTACATGCACCAAACCAAATCTTGTATTGTATCCTTCACTCCATTCAAAATTATCCATCAGCGTCCACGCGAAATATCCCCTGATATTTACACCTTCTTTTTTTGCCTTTAATAAAGCCTGCAGGTGTTCTTCAAAATAATCGATTCTTGCAGCATCATTAATGATCCCATTCTTTATTTCATCTTTAAAAGCGGCTCCATTTTCCGTAACAATAATTTCCTTTACGCCTCCGTAGAGCCAGGCCTTCCTGATGGTACGGTAAAAGCTACCTGCATTGATTTCCCATCCCATTGCCGTGTGGGGTACCTTTCGGCCTGCAGCTTTTACCTCTGTTGCCTGCACATAAGGTACAAGGCTATTGTATTTTATTACTACCGGGAAATAATATTGCAAACCGATAAAATCAAAGTCAAAATGCAGGCGGTTGGTATATTTCCAGGTTTTATTATGCATCTGTAGCTTTTCCAGAAATTTAAAGGAATCATCAACCGGGTATCCCTTACCAAGGGCAGGCTCAATAAAAAGCCGGTTCATTAAAATATCCACCCGGCTAGCAGCAGCCAGGTCTTCTTTCTTATCGGAATAGGGGATTACCTGCGAGAAAGAAAATGTAGTGCCTATATGCGCATCAGGCACCAGCTTTCGGATGATGCGCCCGCCCTCAGCCTGCGCCAGTGAAGCGTGGTGGATAGCCGGTAAAAAATTGTTCAGTCCCATTTTGCCTGGTGCATGCTTGCCGGTCATATAGCCTAAGGAGGTAAAGCCAAAAGGTTCATTGATAATGATCCAGTTTTTTACAGTCCCGCCATACGCTTCGGCGCAAACAGTCACAAACCGGTTAAACCATTTATTGATATAGTAATTGGTCCAGCCACCTTTCTTTTCAAGTTCATAGGGAAGATCCCAATGGTACAATGTTACATAAGGTATGAGCCCAAGCTTCAAACATTCATTGATCACCCGGTGATAAAAATCGATGCCTTCCTTATTTACTTTACCGGTGCCATCCGGCATTATCCTTGCCCAGGATATAGAAAATCGGAAAACATTAAAACCCAGTGCTTTTACCAGTAAAAGATCATCTTTATACCGGTGATAAAAATCACAGCCAACAGCAGGCTTTGCTCCTCCCTTTATTTTGCCACGGCCACGTGCAAAAACATCCCAGATAGAAAGCCCCTTTCCGTATTCATTGGCTGCACCCTCATTTTGAGCTGCAGCGATCGCAACGCCCCATTGAAAATTCTTCCCAAAATCTTTGGCTGATAATATGTGATGGTTTACGCTCAATTGCTGCAAATACTGTTGCTGCAAAATTGGACGGTTTAATGCGATCAAACGGGATAGTCATGTTAATTAATAGTTAACTGCATAGGCCGGTTAAAAATAGTAAATTGACTTTTATGGCTTTTACAATAAAGAAAGTTCTAAATTCACATCGTTTTTGCATGGAAGCTAACCTATACATTAAAGAGTAAATTAACCCCGCATGAAATATCCATTAATATTATTTTCGTTGGTTTTGATAGCTGCCGGTTCAAAGCCTCCCGCTTCTAAAAACTTATTCAATGGTAAAGATCTTACCGGCTGGACAATCCACGGTACAGAAAAATGGTATGTCCAAAAGGGTGAACTGGTGTGCGAAAGCGGCCCTGATAAGCAGTATGGGTACCTCTCCACTAATGAATCCTATAAAAACTTTATCCTTACACTGAATTTTAAGCTTGAAGCCAATGGTAATAGTGGCGTATTTATCCGGTCGGGAATAGAAGGTACAAAGATCAGTGGCTGGCAGGTTGAAGTGGCGCCGCCAAATCTGCATACAGGGGGTATTTATGAATCGTATGGGCGAGGATGGCTGATAAAGCCCAGGCCACAGGATGAAGCTATGCTGAAACCAACCGACTGGAACCTGATGCGTATTCAGGTTAAGGATGATGAAGTTACCACCTGGCTAAACGGCAAGCAGATGGTCTGGATAAAAGACGAAAAGATCGGGATGGGCACGGGATTTATTGCTCTTCAAATTCATGACGGAGGCGGCATAAAAGTGCGTTGGAAGAATATTCGCATCAACTTACTGAAATAGATAGAACAGGCATTTCAAACCCCGGAAGCTGGCAATCAATTATGCCCCAAAAAATCGGGATCTCCCACAATTATAAATTATTAACTATCAATTATCAATTAACTTAAATTGCCTGAATGAAAAATCACAATGAATCATCCCGTAGAAAATTCATAAAATCTCTTGCCTCTTCTGCGGCTGCCGTTGCTGTAGGATCGAATGTGTTTGCAAACGAAACCAGGGCCACCTTTTCCGAAAATCTTAAAAGAAATAGCGTTAGCTTCAATGACAACATAAACATCGGCCTGATTGGTGCCGGAGGTATGGGCACGCAGGATACCATTACAGCCCTTAAGATCCCGGGTATTAAATTGGTTGCCATTTGTGATCTTTATGATGGCCGCCTGGAAGAAAGCAGGAAGAAGTGGGGAGCAGATCTTTTTACCACCCGTCATTACAAAGATGTATTAAGCCGCACAGATGTTGATGCAGTAATAGTAGGCACACCCGATCATTGGCATCAGCAGATTTCCATTGATGCGATGAAAGCGGGTAAAAATGTTTATTGCGAAAAGCCAATGGTTCACGGTATTTCAGAAGGTCCCGCAGTTATAAAAGCGCAAATGGATAGCGGGAAGATTTTCCAGGTTGGCAGCCAGGGCGTCTCTTCCCTGGGAAATGAAAAGGCCAAACAATTATTGAAAGATGGGGCGATCGGTACATTGAATTATGCAGAAGGATTTTGGGCAAGGCACTCACCAACCGGTGCATGGCAGTATCCTATTCCTGCAGATGCATCCCCCGCCAATGTTGATTGGGAAACCTTTATCAGTAATACGAACAAACGGCCGTTTGATGCAATGCGTTTTTTCAGGTGGCGAAATTACCTCGATTACGGAACAGGTATGGCAGGCGATCTGTTCGTACATCTTTTTTCCAGTTTGCATTTTATTACCGGTTCTTTGGGGCCGGTTAAAGTTTATTCTTCAGGCGGCTTACGGTATTGGAAAGACGGAAGGGAAGTGCCGGATGTACTATTGGGAACCTTTGATTATCCCCAGTCCCCGGCTCATCCACCTTTTAACCTTTCATTGAGATGTAATTTTGTTGATGGCACCAGCGGTACCACCTATTTAAAATTAGTCGGCAGTGAGGGCTCGATGGATATAACCTGGGATAGTGTTACCTTAAAAAGAAATAAGACGATTGAATCCGACGATCCGTTTTATATTGAGCAAATGAAAAAAGCCGGAACCCCGGTTTCAGACCGTAAAAAAATATTAGCTCCCGAAGAATATACCTTCGAGGCTGAGAAGGGATATCTTGGAGGTCCTTATGATCATTTTGTAAACTTTTTCAATGCTATCAGGAATGGAGGAAAAGTTACTGAAGATGCCATATTTGGATACAGGGCAGCAGCACCGGCCTTATTATGTAACGACAGTTACAACCAGGATACAGCTATTTTGTGGAACCCCGAAAAAATGCAATTGGTAAAAAAATAAGCCAGTCGTCACCGCCTGCTGAAATACCGGTCATTCACCATTGCCTATTGCTATTGCCTATTGCCTATTGTGTATTGATCACTACGCCCTTGCCTCTACTCTGAATGCCAGGCTAAAATAGGAATATGACTGACCTTTTTTGTCGTTACCGGTAAATTTCCACTCCTGGCCATTAATAATTGGGGGGGTGTCATAGCTGCCTACGGTTTCCCCTACTCCTATATAGGAATTTGTACTTTCCAGGCGAAATCCGTATGCTTTCCCTTTATTCAAATGCAGTCCGGGAATAATAAAAGATTTCCATTTGCCGTTATCGGCCCTGTTAAAATCAACGCTTGCTGATCCCAGAACCGGTCCCCAGCTTTTTAATATTGTATCAAAGGGGTGAAGTGTCATTAAAACCTTGCCTGGCGTTGTTACAATGCTGGTAAAAACTTCAATTGCCTCAAGATCAACATCTGAAGGTGAGATAAAAGTTTGACCGCCTATAATATCTTTATTATCAATTTTATGATGACCAATCCAGCTGGTTGTATTGTTGGTTATTTGCTCTACAACAGCTTTTCCAGTAAATTTATTAATGTTAGTGTTCATTGATGAGATTTTTGTGAGTAATATTTGAGAACGCCTTAACTGTGCGAAATCGTATAATTATAACTATTACAAACGTCAAATATTGTGCTGAAGGGCCCATTAAATTGTTAATGAATTGTGAGTTTTTTGACGAGCCAGGAGGCTGCCTTAAATGGTTCCAAACAAATCAAAACGGCATTTTACACCAATAAAGCGTACCTTTAAGGGAAGTTTAATATTATTTCAATAGGTTTTCCACCTCCGGTACCCCTCATATAAATTAAAAAACAATATTATGTACACTTATATTTGGAACAAGTACTTGCCGGTAATCAGAATTTTATTGAAAAAATCATCTAACGGAGATCAATTACTAAGTCTGAACAGGGATGATTTTGAAAGAGCCGGGACGGGAAGAAAAGCAGGGTATAAATTTAATATTGAATTTACGGAAGGCAGGGTAAGTAATGTAATAAGCGGTTCTGACCTGGCCAGTCATTTAGCTGCGGCCATGCTTGAAGACGCGGCTACGAAAGCTGTTTTGCAAACAGGGCATTTCCAGGTAATTCTGAATACAAAATTTCAACTAACGATAAAAAATACAACTCCGGCGCCACTTGAAACCGCAGAGGAAGTACAAAGGGTGAATGAATAATCCAATAAACAGTTTTTATTTTTTTTAATTTAATCAGCAACAAGTATTTTGAAGTTTAAAGATTTTGGTTTCGATGAACGTTTACTGGAAGGAATTGAAGCTTTCGGATATGAAGAAACAACCCCGGTGCAGGAACAGGTTATTCCTTTAATTTTGGACGGAAGAGACGTAATCGCATCAGCACAGACAGGAACCGGGAAAACAGCGGCTTTTTTGCTTCCGCTCATTAATAATATTATTTCAACCCCGGTAAATCACCACAGTATTTCAGCATTGGTCATAGTTCCTACACGTGAATTGGCTATTCAGATTGCTCAACACATGGAGGGTCTTTCCTATTTTACACCGGTAAGTTCTATTGCAGTGTTTGGGGGAGGGGACGGGAATGCTTTCGTGCAGGAAAAAAAAGCCCTCAGTGCGGGAGCGGATGTGGTGGTATGTACACCCGGAAAAATGCTGGCGCATATTAATATGGGTTATGTTAAATTCCAGGGACTGAAGTACCTGATTTTGGATGAAGCCGACCGGATGCTGGATATGGGGTTTTATGACGATATCATGCGTATTATCCATGCCTTGCCATCAAAAAGGCAGAACTTATTGTTCTCGGCCACCATGCCTCACAAAATCAGGGAATTGGCAAGAACAATTTTACACAAGCCTGCGGAAGTTAATATTTCCATGAGCAAGCCCAATGATAAAATTAACCAGCTGGCTTATGTGGTATATGATACTCAAAAAATTCCTTTAGTAAAATATATCCTGCATCAAAAGAACTTTTCGTCAGTCCTGATATTTTGCAGCAGTAAGATCAGCGTAAAGCAATTAAGCCGTGATTTGAAAAGAACAAACCTGCCTGTTGATGAAATACACAGCGACCTGGAGCAGGACAAAAGAGAAGAAGTGTTAATGCATTTTAAGAGTGGGCGCATACAAATTTTGGTAGCTACGGACATACTTAGCCGTGGGATTGATATAGATAATATAGGATTGGTTTTAAATTACGATGTACCACATGACGGTGAAGACTATGTCCACCGCATTGGCCGCACTGCCAGGGCCGCCGCAGAAGGCACCGCCATTACATTTATCAGTGTAAAGGAGCAGCGTAAGTTTGCTGCTATCGAAAGGTTATTGGGAAAATCTGTACCTAAGGCCATTGTACCAGAACAATTCGGTGAGGCCCCTGCCTACAACCCGGTCGCATCGAGACCGTTTGGAGGCAATAGAAATATGAAAAGGCCACAAAAATTTTCAGGAAGGATATCCAGGTAATTAAAATGGGCGTGGCTGATCAGGAAAAGATTTCCCAGGTTTCTCACGGTATACTCATGTTGCGCTTTGAACTGAATAATTTTGAATGCACCCCCAGGATACTTGCTTTTACAACGGCAGGGAATATATTTGTAAAAATTAATAAATATCATTCCGGGCAATAACATATTAGCCAATCCCATTGAATACTTAAAAGGTGTAGGTCCCTTAAAGGGTGACCTGTTGAAAAAGGAGTTAGCTATTTTTACTTTTAATGACCTGCTCGAGTATTATCCATTCCGTCATATAGATAAAACCCATGTGGATAAGATTGCTGAGCTCAATCCTGCAACAGAATATATACAGGTTGCTGGCCGGTTAACAGGCTTTGAAATGATCGGGGATAAGAAAACAAGGCGCCTCTCAGCTTATTTACAGGATGATACCGGTGAACTGGAGCTAACCTGGTTCCAGGGTATCGGCTGGATTGAAAAAACATTGCAAATCGGGCAGGTTTACCTGGTTTTTGGAAAGCCTGGCTTTTTTATGAGCAAAGTGCAGATGGTTCATCCCGAAATAGAAATATTTACCCCTGAAAAAGCCGGCGGTAAAAAGTACCTGGAACCAATTTATTCTTCTACCGAAAAGTTAAAAGCCAGGGGGCTTAGCGGGAGGGCGATGGGCAAATTGACCTATGCATTATTACAATTGATATCCCAAAAAGATTTTCCCGAAAATTTACCTGGTACAATTATCAAACAGTATCGGTTTATTTCAAGATGGGATGCTTATTGTAATATTCATTTTCCCTTATCTGATGAAATGTTTACGCACGCTGTAAGACGATTGAAATTTGAAGAATTATTTTTTGCCCAGTTGCGTTTAGGCATGATACGTAGTACCCGGCATCGTTTTAGCCATGGATGGGTGTTTGATAAAGTAGGGGATCTTTTTAATACATTTTATAGTAATTACCTCTTATTCCAGTTAACCAATGCACAAAAAAGAGTGCTGAAGGAAATCAGGAGGGATACAGGTTCCGGCAAACAAATGAACCGTTTGCTGCAGGGCGACGTAGGTAGTGGTAAAACAATTGTAGCATTATTAAGTATGCTGATTGCGGCAGATAATGGTTTTCAAAGTGTTTTGATGGCTCCTACCGAAATCTTAGCCAGTCAGCATTTCAATAACATATCCGGGCTTCTCAGGGATTTGCCCGTTTCTGTAAAATTGCTTACCGGTTCATCAGCAACCAGGAAAAGAATAGAAATTTCGAAAGCATGTGAAGATGGTTCATTAACTATTTTGATCGGTACACATGCCGTGATAGAAGATAAAGTACAATTCAAAAATCTCGGATTTGCCGTGATTGACGAGCAACACAAATTTGGTGTGGCGCAAAGGGCTAAATTATGGAAAAAGAATTCGCTTCCTCCTCATATCCTTGTAATGACTGCAACCCCCATCCCCAGAACCCTGGCACTTACAGCATATGGAGACCTTGATTATAGCGTAATTGATGAATTGCCGCCAGGCAGGCAACCAATTGTAACAATCCAGCGTTTCGAGAGCAAACGGCCACAGGTAATGGATTTTATAAAGAAAGAGATTTTGAGAGGTCGGCAGGTTTACATCGTCTATCCGTTAATTGAAGAATCGTCTACTTTGGATTATGAAAATTTGATGAAAGGCTTTGAAGAAGTCAAATCATTTTTTCCGGAACCTGCATATTGGATAAGTATGGTACATGGACGGCAAAAAGCTGACCAGAAGGAAACCAATATGCACAGGTTTGTGACCGGTGATACACAAATAATGGTAAGCACAACTGTGATAGAAGTAGGAGTAGATGTTCCGAATGCATCGGTTATGGTAATTGAAAGTGCGGAAAAATTCGGGTTGTCACAATTACATCAGTTAAGGGGAAGGGTAGGCAGAGGTAGTGAAAAAAGTTTTTGCATATTATTAACAGGTAATAAAGTATCCCATGAAGCCAGGGAAAGACTCAGGATTTTGTGTGTTACCAATGATGGTTTTAGGGTAGCGGAAAAGGATCTTGAAATACGTGGCCCGGGCGATATTGAGGGTACCCGGCAAAGCGGAATATTCAACTTTAAGCTGGCCAACATAGTAAGGGACAGGGTAATGCTGGACATTGCGAAAAATATTTCTACGCTGATAATTGACAGTGATCCTAATCTGAATCTGGCAGAAAATTTGCCGGTAAAAAATCATCTGCAGTCGCAGAAAGGCAAAACGGGATGGAGTAAAATATCGTAAATGTTTTTTTGGAGTTCTATTGGCAAACTTTTGCATAGGTTTATTCGTTATCATTTAGTAATTTGTAAAAAATCACTTCCTTGAAACTTAGATTATTCTCAGCTTGCCTTTTTAGTCTTGTATTGGTTTTTGGTTTTATATCACCATCTGTAGCGCAATTACAATTTATTGAAAACAAAGGCCAGTGGGATAATAAAGTTAATTTTAAAGCCGACATTCAAACAGGTGCGTTTTTTATGGAGCAAAGAGGTTTTACCGTGTTACAGCATAACACGGAGGATCTGGAGAAATTGGCAGCTTTAACTCATGACCATTCTTCCGGAGAATCAGCTTCAGCAAACACTGCAAAAAGAACTGCTCCGCCAAACCGGAATTTCATTCTACGCTCGCACGCATACAGGGTAAGTTTTTTGGATGCAGCGAAAGGTGTAGTGATTTTACCTGATAAGGCTTTGCCCACTTACAACAATTATTTTTTAGGTAACGATAAGAGTAAATGGAAGGGCGATTGCAGGATATACCAGGCAATTACATATCAAAATATATACCCGGATATAGATGTAAGATATTATACGGATGCGGGAACATTAAAGTATGATATTATTGTGCGGCCGGGAGGAAATGTAAATGACATTGCATTAAAGTATGAAGGTGCAGATAAGCTTGCAGTGAAAAACAAAGAATTGGTGATAGGCACATCCGTAGGTGAAGTAAAGGAATTAAATCCTTACTCCTACCAATTGCAGAACGGAACCAGGCAAACGCTGGATTGCAAATATGTGGTGAAGGAAAACGTAGTCAGATTTAAAATCAAAAATTATTTACCAAATGAAACCATTGTAATTGATCCTACGTTGATTTTCGCATCCTTTACCGGAAGTTCAACAGATAACTGGGGGTATACTGCGACACCGGGGCCGGATGGGAGCTTCTTTGCCGGTGGTATCTCCTTCGGAAACGGATATCCCACATCCCTGGGAGCTTTTAATCAAACCTTTAATGGTGGGGTGGATGAAGATTCAAATGGCCCTTATGATATTGCGATCATTAAATTATCTCCGGATGGCACTAGCAGAATTTTTGCTACCTACCTGGGCGGAAGTGGTAATGAACAGCCTCATAGTATGATTTGCGATGCTGCAGGAAATCTTATCATCGCCGGTAGGTCAAACTCTTTTTCGAACCAGGATGCTACGAAAAATTATCCGATCCTTATACCAAAATTCGGATCTGTTGGAGGGTATGATATTGTAATTACGAAATTTAATGCTACAGGTACTGCATTGATAGGATCAATTGCGATCGGAGGGAGTAATGATGATGGGGTGAATATCAGGAAGAAATTTGACAGTCCGGATGGAGCAGAAACCACAAGGCGAAATTATGGTGACGATGCAAGAAGTGAAGTTTTACTTGATGCCAGTAATAACATTTTTGTAGCCTCCTGTACTCAGTCTTCCAATTTCCCGGTTTCCGGATCCCTGATAGACACCGCTTTTGGAGGAGGGAAACAGGACGGGGTAATCCTTAAATTCAATTCTAATCTTTCCGCCCGGATCTTCAGTACTTATTTTGGTGGCAGTGGCAGTGATGCGTGTTTTGTTTTAGCAATAAGTCCTCTTTCAGGTAATTTATATGTAGCCGGAGGTAGCAGCAGCCCGGATTTACCTGGTAATAAGACAGGAGTTATTGAACCCGCTTTTCAGGGTGGTGAGGTAGATGGTTTTGTAACCCAGGTAATTCCTGACGGATCCGCAATCGTAAGAACAACTTATTTGGGCACATCCGGAAATGACCTTGTGTACGGTATCCAGTTCGATAAATTTGGTTTTCCCTATGTTACTGGCACTACTTCCGGTAACTGGAAGGTTAGTAATGCCGTTTTCAGTAACCCTGGAGGGAAGCAGTTTATCAGCAAATTGACTCCCGATCTTTCGTCATTTGTATATTCAACTGTATTTGGTACAAATTCTCCGATTCCAAACTTATCTATTACTGCATTTTTAGTAGACCGGTGCCAGAATGTTTATGTGTCTGGCTGGGGCGGTAAATTTGATCATGAAAGAGGGTACCCCAATGCGGGAACTAGTGGGTTACCTGTTACAGCTGATGCTATTCAATCTGGCACAGACGGTAATGATTTTTATTTTTTCGTGCTGGAAAGGAATGCGACCAGGCAGTTGTTTGGTAGTTTTTACGGGCAAAGAGGCGGCTTTGATGACCATGTTGACGGCGGGACAAGCCGGTTTGATGCGAATGGGATCATTTACGAAGCGATATGCGCCAATTGTGGGGGAAGAAGTAATCCGACGGTGATTTTTCCTACCACTCCGGGTGTATGGTCTCCAAGAAACGGATCCAATAATTGTAATGAAGCGGCGGTAAAAATAGAAATGAATTTTGGAGGTGTAGGAGCCAGTGTCAAAGCTACCATCAATGGGGTAATTGACACGATCGGTTGCGTTCCGCTGGCTGTAACGTTTACGGATACGCTGGCTAAGGGTAAGAAATATATCTGGAATTTTGGCGATGGTTCGCCGGAAATAAGCCAGACTTCAAATACAATTCCTCATACTTATGATTTAGTGGGCACCTACAGGGTGCGGTTAGTATCCATAGATTCTTCAACCTGCAATATTGCAGATACCGCTTATACGCATGTAAGGGTTGGGAACAATATAGTAAAACCTGATTTTAAACCCGCTAAAATCGGAGGTTGCCAGAGTTTGACATTTCAGTTCCAGAATACTACAACAGCTGTATTACCCAAATATACACCCACAACTTTTTTATGGGATTATGGAGATAATTCTACTCCGCAAAGAGCGGGCTTTGTAACCACCTCACATACATATGCCGCTCCCGGTACCTATATTGTAAAATTACTGGTGGATGATTCTACTTATTGTAATTACCCGGCGGAGATTTTAAAGACAATCCGGTTGGCTGTAAATGTGCAGGCTCGTTTTGACACACCCGACAAGGGTTGTGTGCCTTATTCCGCGAATTTCACCAATACTTCATTAGGCGGGATTGATTTTCTTTGGGATTTTGGAGATGGGACTACTTCAACGGATGTTAATCCGACACATCTTTATGGCAGCACAGGCACTTATACTATAAAATTAACCGCAACAGATACCACCACCTGTAACCGCGTAGACACCTATAATTTTTCAATTACGGTGTACTCAATACCCACCGCAGGATTTAGTTTTTCACCGAATCCTGCCGAACAAAACAAGCCGACGAGCTTTAATAATTTTTCCAGCGGAGCTATTAGCTACATTTGGGATTTTGGAGATGGGCAAACATCCACAGAAACAAATCCAAAACACCAATATAATGCAACAGGCACTTACAATACCTGCCTGACTGCTATAAATGTTGCCGGATGCAGGGATACTTTTTGCCTTGATGTACCGGCATTGGTACTTCCGTTACTGGATGTTCCAAATGCTTTTACTCCCGGAAAGTTCGGAGTTAACGGCGTGGTTAAAGTGGTTGGATTTGGAATTGGAAAAATGGATTGGAATATATATAACAGGTGGGGCCAAAGAGTATTTTCCAGCAATAGCCAGGCATCAGGATGGGATGGTACATTTAAGGGGACCCTGCAACCAATGGACGTATATACCTATACGCTGGATGTGGAATTTACAGATGGAAAGAAAATTCGAAAAACGGGTGATATTTCTTTACTCCGGTAAAATTAAATGTAATAAAGTATATATTTGGTTGACCGATTTTAATGTAGAAATGAATAATAATAGAAAAATAATATTACCGGTCGTTTTTTGCTTGCAGATTGTAACCGCATTACATGCCCAGGATCTCCATTTTTCGCAATTTTTTAATTCGCCGCTAACTACGAATCCTGCGAATACCGGGTTTATACCCGATGCGGATTACAGAATTGGAGCCCATTATCGTAATCAATACTCTTCTATATTGTCATCCCCCTACAAAACCATCAGCGTCTTTGGGGATGTTCAGTTGTTGCGTAATAGAATTGAGAATGGTTGGCTAGGACTTGGCGGAGTAATATTAAGTGATGTCGCCGGAACCGGGGGATTGCGTTCTACAAAAATTTACGGATCCCTGGCATATCACCAGCAATTAGGCAACAGTAGTTTGTTAAGTGCAGGATTTAATGTTGGCTGGGCAAATAAACGTATTGATGTCAGTAAACTAAGTTTCCCGGACCAGTTTGATGGGAAATTCTTTGATAATTCATTACCTTCTTCAGTAATTCTTAATACCACTAATGTTAGTTACCTAGACTTACAGGCGGGAATGAATTATGCTTATTTCCCAACTGAAGATATTTATATAAACGGGGGATATTCCATTCATCATGTAAATGGTCCGCAGGAAACTTTCTTTAGCGGGTCACCGGATAGCAGTAAAATTCCAATGCGCCATATTGGTTTTTTAAATGCGCTGCTAAAGATAAATGACCGGGTAATCATTAATCCCAATATGTATTATACCACCCAGGCAAAGTCAAGTGAATTTGTAATGGGACTAAATGCCAATTATAATTTGTCGGGCGAAGGAGGAGAGAAACAGTTAATCGCCGGGATTTATTATCGTGCGGGTGACGCATTTATACCGATGGTTGGCTTTGAGATAAGAAACATCAGGTTTACTTTCAGTTATGACGCAACCACTTCCACATTACGCAATTTCAATAACTTCCAGGGTGCAAATGAATTTAATCTTATTAAGAAAGGGATTTATAGTGAAACTAATAGTGCCAGCCGGGAGGTCTTTTGCCCCAAATTCTGAAAGATTGAAATTTGTTCCTGAGCTTCATGTTCAAAGAAAAAATCTCGCCATGATAGCATACCCGGCAGGAGTCACTTACAGCTATTCAAGCTTCATTAAATCCAGTCAGGAAAATATCGTTCTTTAGAAGGCAGATTAGATTCTATTAAAACCTCAATATACCCAGGTGTGAATGTAACTTTTTTCTTTATTTTATTCTTTGCTGATACTGATCTTAAACCCATCTCCTTTAATATAATGAATATATTTGTCTCTAATTGATTCACTTTGTTTTTTACCATTAATAAAGAGAGTTTTGTCTTTGTACTCAATTGTAAAACCCTCTTTTTGATCGATCAGCCCATCTTTCTCCATTTCGATAAACATTTCTTTGGTTTGAAGTAATTCTTCTTTTGCTTTAACAATACCCGCGTTCGCATTTGTCATTATTTCATCAAGATTGATCTTTTTTATCTCGTCCCGGCTTCTTTCAATTTCCTGCCTGGCTTTCTCTATTTCCCGTTTTACTTCTGTCATGTCCATTTTATCTATTTCTTTTTTTGCATCTTGTAAAGAAACCTTCAGGTCGCTATTTATTTTCGTCCAGTCTATCCCATCCAATGCAGATTTAACGCCCTGTTCTATTTTGGCAAAATCAATATCTTTCATTGCCTTGTCAATACCCGTTTTTATTTTATCAAAATCCACTTTATTGAGAGAAGCGGCAATTTCTTTATTTATTTTATCAAAATCAATCTTTGTAATTTCCTGATTCATTTTGAGCATTTCCTTATCCATATTCCGAATGAGCTGATCAAAATCTTTCATATTCATTTTCGCTTCACCTTCTTTGGCCTTTTCCGGCAGGGTATCCTGTATGTCTGTCAGGGTATCTATTTTATCTAATGGCCCAAAGGGTGTGTTTTGAAACGACATTGTTAATCCACCAATGAACAGGCAGGCGGTTATTCCTGCGATAATTTTTTTGTTTTGCTTAATAAACTGATTCATGATTTTGGCTTTTTTGGTTGGTTGGAATATTTACGAATAATTTCGTATCAAATATAAAAATGTCTTTTAACTTTTTATCGCAGTTGATTAAATTTAACATTTTGTATTATTTCAGTCTTCCCAGGTATTTTATTTAGTGATCTTTTTTTACGAGTTTTACAACCTGGTTATTACCGGCACCCTGGGTTTAGCACATTTTTAATCAGGTCATAAAAACCGGAAAGGATACAACCAGTCAAACTATCATATTTTACCGGCCAATAAAATTTTTGACATATATATGAACACAATTAAAAAAATAATGCTTGCGGTAATCCTGCTTAATTTGTCCATACTCTTAAAAGCCCAGGAAGAATCAGATGAAAAGTCAGGTGGTTTTAAAAAAGAGAATCTTTTTACAGGGGGTAATGTAATTGCATCAATTTATACCGGGGGTACTGCATTAGGTGTTAGTCCCCATTTCGGATACAGCATTACCAGTTGGCTGGATGCAGCGGTAAGTTTAAATTTTATTTATACTGGTGAAAGAGATGTGGATAATTACAAGTACCGGCAAACAGATCTTGGTCCGGGCGCTTTTGTAAGAATTTTCCCTATTGATTTTTTGTTTGTACAGGCGCAATACGAACATAATTTTCAAAAATTAAAAACAATTATTCCGGACGGAAGTTCATTTAAACTAAAGGCGGATGTAAACAGTTTATTGCTGGGTGCGGGTTTCGCAAGTGGCAGGGAGCATGGAAATAATACCTATTACTATTTTTCACTAATGTTTGATGCATTACAATTAGAAAATTCACCGTACATAGATTCACATCAAAGGTTAATCCCGGTGATCAGGGCAGGATTTAATATTGGATTATTCCAGGGAAGACGGCGAAATTTCTAATCAGCCAGCTATAAAAATTTCTTCATCATCCGGCACTACAGCGAACACATTTTAAGTCCGCTCTATAAACAATTTTCCTGCTGCATTTTTTTATTTGCTCAAATAAGGAATCATGCAATCCCCCTATTTATGTATAGGCGGGTGAATCATGAATACTCAACTGATTCCCGGTATTACTGCCGTAAAAAACCGGGATTGATTTAAACTCCATATATCTTTACAAATAATTTAAAAGCCACCGCATGAAGATTTTCTATATTTTCAATCTTATTTAATATAAACCAGCATTTGCATGTCACCAGTTATTTTGTTTTCTTTTGTCTTGGGATATTTTGTATTGCTTTTACTGGTAGCCTGGTATACCAGCCGGAACTCAAACAATGATTCTTTTTTTATTGGTAACCGCAACAGTAACTGGATGCTGGTAGCATTCGGTATGATTGGTACATCACTCAGTGGTGTCACTTTTGTTAGTGTGCCCGGTGCAGTGGGTGATGTGGCTGACCACGGCTTTAAGGGTTTCGCTTATATGCAGGTTGCCATTGGTTATTTAATTGGATATGGGGTAATAGCATTTGTGTTGTTACCTTTATACTATCGCCTCAGGCTTACTTCTATATACAATTACCTGTTGCAGCGATTTGGAATATTCACCTACAAAACAGGCGCCCTTTTTTTTATTATAAGTCGTACCGTAGGAGCCACCGCGCGCTTGTATCTTGTGATAAATGTATTGCAGTTTTTTATCCTGGATAGATTAAAAGTGCCATTTGTTATCACTGCTGCAGTAATCTTATTGATGATTCTGTTGTATACTTTCGAAGGAGGCGTAAAGACAATTGTATATACAGATACATTACAAACTACTTTGATGGTTTCCGGTTTAATCATTTGTATAGTGTATATTTTGAATAATCTTGATTTATCGGCCGGCGAAGCACTAACCCAGCTAGATTCCAAGGGATACCTCAACATTTTTAACACTGATGTAAACAGCAAAGGCTTTTTTATAAAACAAATTATTGGGGGTGCATTTATCACAATCGCCATGACGGGGCTTGACCAGGAGATGATGCAAAAAAATATTAGTGTAAAGCGTTTGGGAGATTCTCAAAAAAATGTAATTACGCTGGCTATTATTTTATTTTCTGTTTTATTTTTGTTCCTCCTACTGGGAGGCTTGCTATATTTATATGGTAACACAAATGGGGCAGTATACCAGGATGTGGTGGTTAATGGAAAAACGGTCAGGCATTTTCTTTTGAACAATATCAATGTAATTGGTGATAAAGCATTCCCGTCCATTGTGCTTAATTATTTTCCGCCGGCCGTAGGAATTATGTTTATCATAGCCCTTATTTCCGCCTTGTTTCCCAGCGCAGATGGTGCTTTAACTGCTTTAACCTCTTCCTTCTGTATAGATATTATCGGTTTAAAAGAAAGAGATGACCTGGATGAAAAGAAAAAGAAGCGCTTGCGTTTATTGGTTCATCTTAGCTTTACGATCATCTTTTTAATTTGTATAATGATATTTAAAGCGTTAAACGACAACAGTATAATTGATAAGATACTGGATCTTGCCGGTTATACTTACGGGCCATTGCTTGGTTTATTTGCCTTTGGTATTTTTACAAAAAAGCAATTGCCCAATACATTGATGGTAACACTGGTTTGTTTGACCGCACCCGGCATTTCCTACATACTCAGCACGAACGCCAGGAACTGGTTCAACGGATACCAGATTGGTATTGAACTATTGATTATTAACGGACTTATTACATTCGCAGGTTTATGGGCGATATCAATTCCCAAACCTATGGAAATAAAGGCATAAATTTATAGTATGGAATTGGTAAATCATTTGGCTGAGCGGTACGCCGGGGATTTTTCCTCCCCTGAAGATGAGTTGATTCACCGGATGTCGGAGTATACAATGCAAACTCACCCACAGGCACAAATGCTGAGTGGGCATGTGCAGGGAAAGTTTTTAACAATTTTAAGCGCTTTATTACAGCCCCAAAGAATATTGGAAATTGGTACCTTTACAGGCTATAGTGCCTTGTGCCTGGCAAAGGGATTGAAAACAGGCGGTGTACTACATACCATTGAATTGAGAGAGGATGATGCGGCAACTGCAAATCAATTCTTTCAGCAATCTCCTGATAAGGGAAAAATAATTTTGCATATTGGCAATGCAATGGATATTATACCGGGATTAAAAGAACAATGGGATATTGTTTTTATTGACGCTGATAAAACCGGGTATATTGATTATTACGAATTAATTTTACCTTCAGTAAAACACAACGGTCTTATTATTGCCGATAACGTGCTGTTTCATGGGCAGGTATTGGAAGAAAATATCAGTGGAAAGAACGCAATAGCAATCCATGCCTTTAACATACACGTGAAAAATGATATAAGAGTAGAAGAGGTATTATTAACAGTAAGAGACGGATTAATGATAATAAGAAAATTGTAAAATAGACTTGATCCTTAGATAATTTAAAATAAAATCATTAAAAAAACGTTTTCAACCGGCATTTTATCCATTAAACTATTAAAGATAGAACAGGGCATGATAAAAAAAATATTCCAGCTAATCTTCATTACGGGCTTCTTTATGTATTCTGTAAACGGACAAACATTAACGCCTGAACAGTATATTGCGCAGTATAAAGATATTGCGATAAGGGAAATGAAGCGAATGGGTGTTCCCGCGGCAATTACATTGGCGCAGGGAATATTGGAAACTGAATGCGGAAATAGCCTGTTGGTGAAAAAATCAAATAATCATTTTGGTATTAAATGTAAAAGTACCTGGACTTCCGGTAGTGTTTCCCATGATGATGATGCTCCTGGCGAATGTTTTAGAACTTATAAAAATGCAGAAGATTCCTACCGTGACCACAGCAATTTTTTACGGGGAAGCGAGCGGTATTCTTTTTTGTTTGATCTGAATCCTACGGATTATAAGGGGTGGGCGAACGGCCTGAAAAAGGCAGGTTATGCCACCAATCCAAAATATCCAAATATCCTGATCAAACACATCGAGCAATATGATTTACAACAATACTCAATTTCAGGGGCCACTGGCATGGCAAGGTATGAATCTGCTAAATTTAAGGATGATCCCGTAGTTTTTGATATGGATCAAACTATACAAAATGACCGGCAGCCGGAAGTCAATGCCGTCATTCCAGGAACAGGGGAAAATAAAAAAGATGAAAACGGATTGCTTCTTTCGGAAACTTTGGATAAGATCAATTTCATCAACGGAAGTAAATGCATCAACGCCAGGAAGGGCACTTCACTCTTAGCAATTGCTACCCTGAATAATATCAGCTTGCATAAGCTTTTAGAAATTAATGAATTGGAAGAGGATGGAATACTGGATGAAGACCAGTTGATCTTCCTGGAAAAGAAATCTAAAACAGGGGATAAGGATTATTGTATTGTACAAAAAAAGAAAAGCCTGTATGAAGTTGCGCAGGAAAATGGTATACAATTAGAGAGCCTGCTTGAGTATAATCATTTGAATGAAGACGGCGTTGTGTACCCAGGAACAAAAATATATTTAAAAGCGATTGCCGGATCGGATACTCCGGAAATGCTTCAGAATAACACTACAGCTTCGAAGGCTATCCTGTACCAGGTGCACCCGAAAGAAAGTTTATATGCAGTTGCAAGAAAGTATCATGTAACTGTTAAACAATTGAAAGAATGGAATAACCTGGCATCTGATGATTTAAAAATAGGCCAGCAATTGATAGTGGGTAAGTAAAGAAATGTTCTACACTTGCATCAATTGTGGCAACAGTATCAATAAGTTTTTAGATATCAAACTCACCCACCCAGGCTGGGCAGCCAGGATTAATAGGTGACAATAACCAAAAACCATCACGCTCATGTCCGTAATAGTGGTCAATGACAAAAAATTTCAGCCTTATATCAGTGCAGCGGAAATTCACAAGCGGATAGCATCCTTAGCGGCACAAATTAATTCAGATTATGAAGGTAAGCGTCCGCTGTTCCTATCTATTTTGAATGGTTCATTTATGTTTGCGTCCGACTTGTTTAAAGAAATAACTATTGATGCTGAAATATGTTTTATCAAACTGGCGTCTTATAAAGGCACGCGTTCAACAGGAAATGTTATTACTTCCATCGGTCTTGATGAACCTTTGCATAACCGGCATGTGGTAATTATAGAGGATATTGTAGATACGGGAAATACACTCAATAAGTTTTTGCCTCAGTTATATAACCAGCAACCGGCATCTTTGAAAATAGCTGCTTTATTACATAAGCCGGATGCACTTGAACATCCAATAGTCATTGACTATTTGGGCTTTAATGTTCCTGATAAATTTCTACTGGGTTTTGGACTTGACTTTGACGGACTAGGTCGAAACCTGGCTGAGATATACCAATTGATTGAAGAGTAGCGGTCCTTGTAAATGTTTGGTATGTTACAGTTATGGAATTTTCTTTATTTGACGTAACTTTAGCCTGTTGAATAAGCTATATGCATATACTTTAACCTATTGTCTTGTCCTGACTATCAGCGCTCAATATTATCTTCGGGGCGAAATACAGGATGAAAAAAAGCTTCCGCTTCAAAATGTGAAGATACTGCTTCAGTCTAATCACCTGGTTTATTATTCAGGCACAACCGGTGGTTTTGGCATTAGCACCACAGTTTTAAACGATTCACTCGTATTAATTTTGGATGGTTACGAGATAAAGACTGTAAGTGTAAAAGCGGATGTGTTTCAGGATATCACCCTGAAGGCCTTATCTTCAAATGCAAGCAAAAACCACCTGCGATTAATTTCAATTTCAAGAGACCAGACACAATCTTATAAATTTAAATGGTTTGTCAGCGATGAATCCTATTTTTCCCTGGTGGAAAATGAGGAAGTAAATGCATTTGATTTTCCGAATACGGCATTTTCAATCAACGTAAATAAGGCTTCTTACAGTAATATCCGCCGGTTCCTGAATATGAATAGCCCGGTACCTCCTGATGCCGTTCGAATTGAAGAATTATTGAATTATTTTAACCTGCATTATAAAGAGCCCGGGAAAAAGGAAGTGTTTAGAATAGAATCACAATATTCTGATTGCCCCTGGAATGATAAGAGCAAATTACTTTTTTTGAGCATAAATGCCCGGAAGCTGGATATGGATAATGTGCCTCCCTGCAACCTCGTTTTTTTGATTGATGCATCGGGCAGTATGGATATGCCTAACCGCTTGCCTTTAGTAAAAGCCTCCTTTCAAATGCTAGTCAAAAACCTCAGGGCCATCGATACCGTATCAATCGTTATTTACGGGGGTACAGTTGCAGTTTGGATGCAGCCAACCAGTGGCGAAGAAAAACAAAAGATCGTAAAATCCATAGAACAATTAACAGCTTCAGGAGACACACCTGGAGAGTCTGCAATAAGAATGGCGTACAACCTCGCAAAAAAAACTTTTATCAAGGGCGGCAACAACAGGGTGATACTGGCTACAGATGGTGACTTCAATGTGGGGGAAACCACTGAAAAAGCGCTTGAAGACTTAATAATCCGGGAACGCCAAACAGGAGTCTATCTGACCTGTCTCGGTGTAGGTATGGGGAACTTTAAAGATTCGAAATTGGAAACCCTTGCCAAAAGAGGAAATGGAAATTATGCTTATCTCGATGATATCAGGGAGGGGGAGAAAGTATTGGTAAAAGAAGTGACACAAACATTTTTTGCAGTGGCGGATGACGTTTTTTTGAATGTTCATTTTGATCCGGGAATTATAAAACAATACCGCCTGATTGGTTTTGATAACAAAAAGGATATCATTGCAGATACTACCAGCGATCTGGAGGGTGGTGAAGTGGGCAGCGGCAATAGCGTCATGGCGATTTTTGAAGTAGTGCCTCAGGTAACGGGTATACTAAATCCCCTGCCCGGTATTAAAGACACTGTTGCCAGGATCTCATTAAATTATAGTTTGGACAATGATAATATACACCAGGTAATAAAATATGATTGTTTGGACAACTCTGAAGATTTCAATGCAATTGATAAAGACTATCAGCTGGCGGCAGCAATAGCCATGTTTGGAATGAAACTGAGGCAATCAAAATATATCCGCAATATTAAATGGAGCGAAATTGAAACAATTGCCTTACATACCTATAACCCGGACGATTACCTGCAAACCGAATTCATCCGGCTGGTGGCTATTGCCAAAAAGATGTATTCAAAAAGGAAAAGGAACAGAAAGAATTAGGTAAACATCTCCCTTACCTTATCAAAGAATGATTTATCGCCTTTTTCAGGCTTTGGCTGAAAGTTAGCACTCTCCTGCATTTTTTCAAGCATTGACTTTTCTTCTGCGTTAACATGCTGGGGTGTCCAGATATTTACATGAATTAACTGGTCACCTTTTTCATAACTGTTAACTGCAGGAAAACCTTTTCCCTTTAGCCGGAAAATTTTGCCGCTTTGTGTGCCTGGTGGAATTTTTATTTTTGCCTTACCATCAATAGTAGGAACTTCTACATTAGTACCGAATACAGCTTCAGGGAAGGATAAATGTAAATCGAATGCTACATTCAAGCCATCTCTGTGTAATTCAGCGTGAGCTTCTTCCTCTATTAAAACAATCAGGTCGCCATTGGCACCCCCCCTTTCTCCCGCATTACCTTTGCCGTTCATGCTAAGCTGCATACCTTCCTGTACTCCCGAAGGTATTTCAATGGTAACTGTTTCTTCCCCATATACCCTGCCTTCGCCTTTGCAGGCCGAGCATTTATTGGCGATCGTACTTCCTTCTCCATTGCATGCAGGACAGGTTGTTACGGTTTGCATCTGGCCCAAAAACGTATTTTGAACTCTCCTAACCTGGCCACTGCCACCGCAGGTACTGCAAGTCTGTATACTGGTTTTATCTTTAGCCCCGCTACCCGTACAGGTAGTACAGGTTACATGTTTTTTTACTTTTACTGTTTTAGTGACCCCCTTGGCCATCTCTTCGTAATTTAGCTTTATTTTTATACGAAGATTACTACCCCTTACACCTCTTGCACGCCCGCCAGACGACCTGCGTCCCCCGCTTCCCCCAAAAAAACTTCCAAACGGACTTTCTTCCCCAAAAATATCTCCAAACTGGCTGAAAATATCATCCATATTCATCCCACCACCGCTAAATCCTCCACCGCCGCCACGTCCCTGGCTAAAAGCGTTGTGTCCAAAACGATCATATTGAGCCCTTTTATCAGTATCACTTAGAATCTCATAGGCTGCTGCAGCTTCCTTAAATTTCTCCTCCGATGGTTTATCACCCGGATTACGGTCGGGGTGAAACTGCATGGCCACTTTCCTGTAGGCTTTTTTTATCTCATCCGGCGATGCGGATTTTGAGATGCCAAGTATTTCATAAAAATCTCTCTTCATAATGCTAATGTGCTAATATGCTAATATGCTAATGTGCTAATGTGCTAATTTGCTAATTTGCTAATTTGCCAATGTGCTAATTTGCTAATGTGCTAATATGCTAATGTGCTAATATGCTAATGTGCTAATATGCCATTATGCTAATGTGCTAATATGCTAATATGCCATTATGCTAATGTGCTAATGGGCTAATAAACTAATGTGCTAATTAGCGTTTCCGATTAGCTATTAGCACATTTTCCAATTATCTAATTATTTCCCAACTACCACTTTTGCAAAGCGAATGATCTTATCATTTAAATAATAGCCTTTTTGAACTTCATCAACGACCTTACCAATTAATTTTGGTGAGGGGGCAGGAATTTCGGTGATGGCTTCATGTTTTTCCACATCAAAATCAGTATGGATGCTATCCATTGATTTCAGCCCTCTTGATTGCAATGTATTCCTAAGTTTTCCAAAAACAAGTTGGATTCCTTCCTTTATCTGTTGAAGATCATTACTTGTCTGAATTTGTTTTTCCGCCCGATCACAATCATCAAGTGTATCGAGTAGGGAAGTAATTACTTCTTTGCCTGCTGTTTGAATCAATTCCACTCTTTCTTTAGCATTACGTCGCTTGAAATTATCAAATTCGGCAAATAAACGAACAAACTTGTCTTTTTGTTCATCTAATTCGGACTGCAGTTTATCTACTGCATTTTCAGGCTCATCATTGCTTAATTTCATGTTTCCGGGAATGTCAGCATCTGAATTGATATTCATATTATCAAATCCCTGCATTTCTACTGCTAAATCCTGGTTTTCATTTGTAACTTTTGCTTTTTGTTCCATATTCCTTTATATTAATTCCTCTTACCTGAATGGTGGTACCGGATAAGGCGGCGTTAAATAGTTTGCAAAGGTACGATTGTCAAACATTTTGCCAAGCCTTGTTTTGCAGCCAAAT
>JBDTWP010000038.1:0-28692 GCA_040006615.1 Ferruginibacter sp. | reverse complement strand
CCTGTTTCTTCTACCTACTTAAAGCTGCAGGATTTTGATTACTATAATGGCGCTAATCCTTATATCGGTTCCGCCTTTATTGAGGTTAAGGAATGTATAAGTAAAACCTATTATCGTGATGCCGATAGAGATGGTTATGGCAATCCAAACGGCCAGGTAAAAGCATGTACCCAACCTGCTGGTTATGTAACCAATAATAGTGATTGTGACGATAACAATAAGGCTGTTCATGATGCACTTACCTATTACCGCGATGCGGATCACGATGGTTTTGGCGACCCGGCTATTTCAGTAAGATCCTGCACTCCGCCTCCAGGTTATGTAAAAAACAACTTTGATTGCAATGACCACAGAAGGGCGCACAGGCCCTGGATGGAAAGAGTAAGAATGTGCCACCATGGGATAGCCGAATGTGTATATGTAAAAGACATTTTCAAAATGCTTTGTCATGGATGGAGATTAGGGCCATGCCCGAAAAACTGCGGCACTACCGCATCCAGAAGCACACTGGGCGGCCCGGAAAACCCGGAAAAGTTTTATGAAGAACTGGCAATACCTCAACAATATAAACTTTCCAACTATCCAAACCCCTTTGCAGGAACAAGCACTATAAAATATGAGCTTCCCCTCGATAGCAAAGTATCAATAAAAGTATATGACGTGTTTGGACGAACCGTGGCTACGTTGGTTGATGATTATAAAAAGGCAGGTGCCTACACCGTGAGTTTCAATGCAGGCCATTTAAGTAGCGGATCGCTTTATTACAGAATGATTGCTACGTCAAAAGACAATCTATTTGAGCAAACAAACCAAATGATATTGATTCGATAAATATAACCTGTATAGATACGAAGATCAATCAACTATTAAAAAACATGATCTGCGGAATATTTCCTTAACATTTGGATTTATGTTCGGTAAGTATAATTGAATAAGTAAGGATATATGAAAAGAAGAAAATTCCTTGAAAATGCATCCGTTCTGGCTGGTAGCGGATTTCTATTCCCAAACATTATTTTGAAACCTCATCAGGCTAATATCAAAAGAAACATTACTGATTCATCAGAGTTATGGCGCAAGAGTGCCGGGGAATTGGGTGTGCTCATATCTCAAAAAAAAGTTTCTGTAAAAGAAATAACTTCAGCTCATATAGAAAGAATTAAGGCCGTTAATCCCCGTGTCAACGCGGTTACTGAATTATTAGAAGAAACTGCACTTAAAAATGCGGAAAAATCAGATCAGGTTATTTCGAAAAGTAACAGGCTAACCCCGTTGTTTGGAATACCATTTTCAGTTAAGGAAAATATTGACCTGGCCGGCCATGCTACTACAGAAGGTGTTATATTTTTAAAGAACAACATTGTTTCAGCAGATTCACCTCATGTGGACCTGATAAGGAAGAGTGGCGCTATTCCGCTTGCAAGAACCAATATGCCCGATTTTGGTTTAAGGTACCACACCGATAATGATCTTTTCGGAGCAACAATTAATCCATGGAATGCTCTCCTTACGCCGGGAGGATCAAGCGGCGGTGACGCAGTTGCGGTCGCTACAGGAATGGTTCCAATCGGATTGGGAAATGATTATGGAGGGTCTATTCGTTGGCCTGCACAGTGCTGCGGAGTTTCAGGATTGCGACCCAGCCGGGGAAGAATCCCTTTTTATACCCGGTCGATGTCTCACGGAACTATTGCTCCTTCACTCAGGATGATGGCTGTTCAGGGCGTTCTGGCCAGAAGGATAACGGACCTGAGAACAGCTTTGGAAATTATGAGTGCATCCGGGTACGCAGATCCCTCCTGGGTGCCTGCACCATTCGATGGCAAAACGAATAGACCATTCAGGGTTGCAGTTATAACTAATCCTGGTGGCCTGGGTATTGATGATTCTGTGATTGATGGTGTGAAGAGGGCAGCATCAATACTGGAGAAGTTCGGTGGGATAGTTGAGGAAATTGATTCAACATCCTTTTGTACATTCAGTTCTATTAATACGAATTAAGTTTGCGAAAAATGTTCCATTTAAATTTTTTCATCACTTCAAGCTGTCTTTATTTACTATGATTATAATCGTATTTGGCTTACCCGGGTCCGGTAAAAGTTATTTTGCATCGCGGTTGGCTGGCATGGTTGGAGCATACTATATCAAAAGTGACCAGGTGCGAAAAGAAATGTTTGGTTTAAGAACTTATTCTGAAAAAGAAAAGCTGTCCGTTTATGATAGAATGCTGTCAAAACTTATGGAAGCTCACAAACCACACGACAAAATTATATTGGACGCCACTTTTCACAAAAGGGAAATGAGAAACAATTTTACTATTAATATTGGAAGCAATGAAGCAATCCTGTTTATTGAAGTGGAAGCAGATGAATTCTTAATCAGGGAAAGACTAAAAAAAACAAGAGAAGACAGCGAAGCTGATTTTGAAGTATATAAGAAACTAAAAGACGAATGGGAGCCAATGAATGAACCGCATTTAATACTGCATTCAACAAATGACAACATAGAGGACCTATTGTTAAAAACAATGGAATATATCAAATTGAAAAATGACCAGGGAATAGATTAAAGAGTTGATTTTGAAGGGACAATTCCCTGAAGGTGATGGGGTGCCGGAGCTCGTTGAAACCCATATTTCATGGGTAGTACTTTGCAGCCGCTTTGTATATAAAATAAAGAAACCCATTGCATAACCGTTTCATGCCTTTGCAATTTTGCTCCGCTCCCAAACAAAACTGTTACTTTCCTTCTTAGACAATATATATATAGCAACAGCCAAAATAGCCGAACAGGGAAAACCAGCCCCAACTCCAAAGGGCAGAATGGCAACTAAAAATACAATCGCCCCAACGCAGCCAATTTTAAACATCCACCCTTTTAAGAGCAAAGAAATGGCAATCAAACCCTGGCAGGTGGCAATAAAACCCACAGCAGGCTCTATATGATCCTTAAACCAGCCGTTGATAAAAGTTCTGTACCACCCGCTCCAGGTAAGGCCGGCATAATCTAAATAAAGATGTGGGGTCTGTTGGGAGGTTTTCCAATTTATCCAGCACGCCCAGGCAAATAATAAGAAAAAAGAAATTCTTGCAACCCGTGGCAATTTGATTGCCGCTATTAGCTGTAAAATAGCCACTACATTAGATACAATCAACATGAGCAGGTACAATTGATTATCCAACCCTTTCATAAAATAGATCATTACATTTAATATTATCAATTTGACTAATAAACGCCTGAATTGAAATTTGATGATTTAGATCGATTTGGTTGTTTTTAATTTCAAAATTTCATTTTTCAGCTTGTCAGGAACACCTCTGCAACCACAATTTTTCACATGTTCCGAGTGCCAGGCAATGCGTTGATCCAATGTTGGGTTCTTTGGCATACGATGCGACAAATGCCATTGTTTGTTAAGTTTCATCATTTATTGTTCAAAGTCAGATAGATTATATTCAATGTTCTGCAGGTAAAATTTCCCATAAACAAATTCTCCGTCAGGATAATGCCAGATAGTCTCGCCATAGGTGGGAACATTTCTTCCATTAATCAATTGGTAATCTTTTACAGGTGTTGAGAAGCGATATTGTTTCATATCGCTGATGTCATATCTGTCGTCGGAAATAAAATTCACAAGTTGACCTATTTCATTAAAATAAAGTATAGCCGATATTTTATTGCCTGCATTGGTGAAAGTGGCCCTGACAGATTTGTCGTCAATTACCTCCCATTGAATCCTTTTGTCTATCAGTGTTGAAGGAACCATCAGGCACATGTCGTTAAATACAGTAACCGTTTCGGCCTTATTCATCTCCGGTCCTTTCGCCTGCATGACGGGAAACAATCCGAATAGTTTTACCTGCATGCCGGCTGTTGCATTTTGATAATCATGATATCCGGGCACGGTGGTACCAAACATTTTAGCTTTCATGAAAAACAACCTTGCAGGCTCATTAAAAAAGTTGTACTGCATGGATTTGAAACTAAACCAGTCTTTCCCCTTACCCCTCATTTCACCTTTAAACATTATCCTAACATTTTTTACTTTGGGATGATTTACTACACAGGTATATTTTAAATATTTTTGAACAGGTGGCGGTAGAAATTGAATATCCGCAGCCGTCAATAAATTGCCTTCAATAGTATTTGCTTTTTGAAGATTTATTTTTACATCTTTCCTGAATTGCGACTCAAAAACCTGGCTGGTCCAACTTCCAATGGCTACAAGTAAAACAATTGCATTGGCAATCGTTCCAAATTTTGCATCTTTCCACGAACCAATGATAAGAACCTGGGAAAGGATGGTGGCAACGATAGCAATGATTGGCCAGGTTTCCTTTTTTAGAAAGAATAAAATTGTTGCTACGATAAACAACAAGGCGGTAATCAACCAAAGAAAACCTACCTGTTTTGAAATGGCTTTTGTAAGCTGGGTAATATTGCCATATCCAAAAGCCCGGGCAAATCCCATGAAGTGGATTAAACCATGAACGAGAAGGAAAAAGGCGAAAAGATATCTAAGCATACATTATAGAATTAATTTTTTTAGTCCCATGATTACCCGGTTCTTATCTCATTCTCAACCGATAAGTTAATAAAACGAGGATTATACTGGCAGCCGATATAAAAATTTCCTTTTATCAACAGCTCTTTTTACTTACATGATTTCCATTGCGCCTTTTTGCACATCAAAGCAATTACATTTGAAAACAATGGAAAATGTTTTACATCACCGTCCATTGTGATTTTCGTCACCTGGCTTAAGAATGGGGTCATAGCCACCTCGCCATAATTACTCTTGTTTGCCATGTTATGACCAGATCAATTTTTCAGTTTTCATCTCCGGCAAACGCCTTACAAACCTTTAAGACGGTCACTCGCCGATATTTTTTTAATGGGCTATTGCATATTTAAGATACAAGGAGTATTTTACCTTTCAATTGTATAAGGCCTTGTATGAATTCCCCCTTAATAAATAAATCAGGTCAGGACGCATCGGTTACTCCAGGTAATAAGGAGAGTTTTGCTAAAGAAAACCCGACGAAATCAAATGCAATTGAAATCCCATCAATCAGTTTACCCAACGGCGGCGGAGCTTTAAAGGGCATAGACGAAAAATTCGAGGTGAATGCCGCCAATGGTACAGCCAGTTATTCCATTCCACTCCCGGTAAGCCCCGGGCGAAACGGGTTTACACCCGCTCTTTCATTAAGCTATAATTCAGGTAGCGGTAATAGTGCTTTCGGGTTAGGCTGGGATATTGGATTATCGGCTATTCAGAGAAAAACAGATAAAAAAATACCGCGATACAGGGAGGATCCGGAGGAGGATATATTTATGTTTTCGAGCGTTGAAGACCTTGTGCCATTTTTAATTGAAGTAAGAAAAGGTGAAAGGGAAAGCAGGGAAGTTGATACTGGCGGCTATTCCGTTAAAAGATACCGGCCCCGCATTGAAGGCAGCTTTTCTAAAATTGAAAGGATCACACACAAGGATCATGGTGTTTACTGGAAAGTAACTACCAGGGAAAATGTGGCAACTTTCTTCGGCAGAAGCAAAGACTGCAGAATTGCTGATCCTGAAGACGGTAACCGGATTTTTAAGTGGCTGCCGGAATTCAGCTTTGATGACAAGGGTAACTGGATGGTTTATGGATATAAAGAGGATAGTAATATTTTGCCGGACGATCGTGTATCAATTCCCGGTGACTTGCATGAACAAAACAGGAAAAACGGGAACGCCCTATTTACTAACCGGTATCTGAAACGGGTAAGTTATGGTAACAGGTTCCCATATTATTTAGAATCTGAAAAAACTTTTGATCCGAAGGATCCCATTGATAGTGAACATTTTTTTGAAGTGGTTTTTGATTATGGTGATCATGATGCATCCATTCCCACTACGGCAGATAAGAAGGGGTTTGGCCTGGAAACTTATCGTCCTGATGCGTTTTCAAATTACCACGCAGGTTTTGAAATACGTACCGCAAGGTTGTGCAGGCGCGTCTTGATGTTCCACCATTTCAAAGAAGAAAAACAGCAAGATGGTTCGGATTTTGGAAATGATTACTTAGTGAGATCACTTGATTTTGACTACATTCCTTCATCTATCAACAATTCCGGGATTGCAGAAGTTACCTATTTGAAAAGGATTACACAATGTGGTTATATCCGGAAAGCGCCCGGGGAAGTTTATTCAAAAAAATCGTTGCCCCCGGTGGAGTTTGAATACCAGCAGTTGATTTGGAATAAAGAAATCAAAGACGTGGGTGAAGATAGCATCGTAAATGCGCCTGCAGGGTTGACAAATAATTATCAATGGGTTGATTTTTATGGTGAAGGAATGTCTGGGATTTTTACAGAACAGGATGAAGGCTGGTATTATAAGAGCAATTTGGGTGTAGATGAAAATGGGGAACTTCAATTAGCGCCCGCAAAAATCATCGCGCCAAAGCCCTCTTTTACCGGTCTTAATTCCGGTACACTGCAACTAATGGACCTTGATGCCAATGGCGAAAAGCAGGTTGGGATAAATGCGCCGGACATAAAAGGCTTTTTTCAATTAACAGATGAAAATGATTGGGAACCATTTCATTCATTTCTCCAGGTTGCCAATATCGATCTTCATGACCCTTATGTAAGAACCATTGATCTCAGTGGCGATGGTATGCCCGACCTGGTAGTGACTGAAGAAAATGTGTTTGTCTGGTATGCTTCTGAAGGAAAAAAAGGGTACGCTTCTGCATCGTTCGCTGCCAAAACATTGGACGAAGAAAAAGGACCGGCCATTGTTTTTGCCGATAGCCTGCAAACCATTTTCCTGGCCGATATGAGTGGCGATGGCATGACGGATATTGTACGCATCCGTAATGGCGAAACCTGTTACTGGCCAAATATGGGATACGGAAAATTCGGCGCTAAAGTGAATATGAGCAATGCACCTGTTTTTGATGGCCCCGATCAGTTCAATCCCGGATACCTGCACCTGGCCGATGTCAGTGGCACCGGCGCAACGGATATTATTTATACAGGTAAAAACAAATGCACTGCTTACCTTAACCTCGGTGGAAATCAATGGAATGATGGCTATGAAATTGAAACCCTTCCGGAAATTCAAAACAAAAGCCAGTTAGCGGTCATTGATTTACTGGGAACCGGCACTTCCTGCATTGTATGGTCGTCTGATCTACCCGGCGATACGGAGGCGCCCATGCGGTATATAGACCTGATGAGCAGTAAGAAGCCGCATGTAATGGTGAAGCATATTAATAACATGGGTTTGGAAACCACCGTTGAATACAAAAGTTCCACATGGTTTTATCTGCAGGATAAAAAAGAAGGCAAACCCTGGATAACAAAATTGCCGTTCCCGGTACAGGTAGTTGCTTCAACTACGGTTGAGGAAAAAATTACCAATGTAAAATTTACCACACAGTACAGCTATCATCATGGTTACTATGATCATACTGAAAAAGAGTTCCGCGGGTTTGGAAGGGTGGAACAATTAGATACAGAACAATATAAAGAATGGATATTAAATAAAGCGGACACTAAGCTTGACGATTCAGTACCGCTCTTTCAAAAACCTGTGCTCACCAAAACCTGGTTTCATACAGGCGCTTTTTTGGATAAAGAAAAAATACTCACCCAGTTTGAAACGGAATATTGGTACAATGAAATGGAAAGGCAGGGATTTGTTGTCGCTGTAAATGAACCGGCATTGCCTGATGCACAGGTAAAAAAAGCTTCCACTATTAATGATGAGAATATAATTGACAATTTATCTGCCGATGAATGGCGGGAAGCATTCAGGGCGTGTAAAGGAATGACTTTGCGACAGGAAGTTTTTGCATTGGATGCGCCATTGATCGATGGTACAGATGATGAACGTAGGCTTCAATTAACTCCTTACTCTGTCGCAACGCACAATTGTAATATCCAATTGTTACAGCCGCGTGGAAATAATCCTTTTGCGGTATTTATCTCTACAGAAAGCGAATCTATCCAGTTTCATTATGAAAGAAATATTGCCGATCCGAGGATTGCACATTCGCTGAATGTGGTGATTGATGATCTGGGAAATGTTCAGCAAATGGCTTCAGTTGTATATGGTAGAAACCCTGGTAAAGCGAAGGCTGCATTTGATCTGCTTCGGAATACAGTTTCTGATTTTGATAATGACAAACAGGTGCAGGATGCATTTATCCGGAATTGTGATTTTGGAGAAAAAGCACAGCAAAAGACCCACATTACCTACACAAGGAATTCGTTCACCACTGATTTTATTCCGGTAGATGATTCAGTCTACCTTCTAAGGATGGCAGCAGGAACCGAGACATTCGAACTAACAGGATTTGTGCCCGCAAAAGATATTTTTTTGATGAATGATTTTGTAAATGTTTTGGACGATGTGGCTATGCCCCAGCCTGTTACCGGGTTAATAACCTACCTCGAATCTCCGGATCCTGATAAAAAGCAAAGACGTTTAATAGAACATGTCCAAACACTTTATTATGACGAAGACCTGTTAAAACCTTTGCCATTAAGCCAATTAAATATGCATGGATTAGTTTATCAAAATTATCAACTGGCATTTACGCCGGCCATGCTGAACCAGGTATTAGAGAATAAGCTGGCAGCAATGCCGGCCGGGGCAGGCTATGTCAATAACAATGATGCTAACTGGTGGATACCTTCCGGGATCGTCCATTACAGAAACATCCCCGAAAATTTCAAAGCCGTACAAGACAGATTTTTTACACCCCTTTTTTACACAGATGCATTTGGATTCGATACCAATGTATCATTTTATGAGAACCTGTTGCTAAAAACAGTTGAGGATGCAATGCACAATAAAACAACCGTGGAAGCCCATAATTTCCGCACCCTCAGCCCTTCTTTGCTACGTGATATCAATGATAATCTTTCACAAATTGTTTCGGATGAACTGGGCCTTCCAAAAGCAATGGCATTGCTGGGAAAAGATTTGAATGGTGACGGTAAAGCTGACTTGGAAATTGCAGATAATATAGATGGCATTCCGGAAATCACCGAAGCTGAAAATAACGATATAGCCTTGTTTTTTAACCTGGAAGATTCCAATCAATTAATACAAGGAGCACGCAAATTATTGCAGAATGCTACTGCCCGGTTCGTGTATGATTTTGACAGCTATCGAACAAATACCAAACTCAGTCAACCTGTTAAGCCAATTGCTGTTGCCGGTATTATTCGTGAAACACACAATGATGCCAACAGCAAAATTCAAATGAGTTTCGAATACACTGATGGGATGGGAAAACAAGCGATGAAAAAAGTGCAGGCCAACCAGGGCATAGCGAAAAAAGCAGTAGTACAACCTGGTGATGGTTTTAATATTACTATCATAGACACATCGGCTCCCGGTTCTGCCTTATTGAGATGGATAGGCAATGGCCGTACGGTACTGAACAACAAAGGCAACCCGGTAAAACAGTATGAGCCTTATTTTTCGGTAACGCCATTTTATGAGGATATAAAAGAGCTGGTTGAATCGGGCGTAACCCCCGTTTTGTATTATGACTCAGTAGGAAGGAATATAAAAACAGTTTTTCCTGATGAAACATTTACGACTGTGGAATTTGATTCCTGGAAGCAATTAAATTATGACCAGGATGACAATATTCTGAAAAGTGGATGGTATAGTAAGCGAATAAGCAATCCTTTTGATCCGGGCTTGATTGCTGCAGGCAAAGATTCTGCGAAGGAAAAAGATGCGGCAACAAAAGCATTCAAACACAATAACACCCCGTCACAGGTTCATATGGATGCGCTGGGAAGGCCAATCATAAGCATAGAAGATAATGACAAAGACAATAAAAATAATGACCGGTTTTACACCACCTGTATTAACCTGGATATAGAAGGAAATGCCCGGAAATTTACAGATGCACGTGGCAATGAAGTAATGAATTACCTGTACGATATGCTTGGGCACAGGGTTTATCAAAATAGCATGGATGCGGGTGAACGCTGGATGCTGAACAATGCCGTGCATAACCCCGTGCTAAAATGGGATGGCAGGAACCAGGTTTTTTCCTTTACCTATGATGCGCTGCACCGGCCCTTAGAAATGAAAATAACAGGAGGTGAGGATGCAGCCCACCAGTTGGATAATGTGTATGAAAAAATAAATTATGGTGAGGATAAGGAGGGGGATAAAACAAATAACCTGCGTGGGAAACCATGTGAGCATTTTGATACGGCGGGGAAATTATCGTTTATTCAATATGACCTGAAAGGAAATTTGCTGGAAAGCAAGAGGCAGCTCATAGGTGAAAAATACAAAGAGGTACCTAACTGGTCAGGCGGAAATATTTCTGTCGTTGATGATAAGAAATATGCTTCCCTTCAGAAATATGATGCCCTCAACCGGGTTATGGAAACCACTGCGCCGGATAAAAGCATCACTTCGTTTACCTACAACGAATCTAATTTATTGGATAAGGTATCGGTGATGCAAAATGGTGTCGCAATGCAATTTGTAAAAAGTATTGACTATAACGAAAAAGGGCAGCGAAAGGCAATATTATATGGAAACAATGTCAGCACCGGGTATGAATACGATAAGGATACCTTTCGTTTAACGCATTTAAACACCCGGACAGGTGCGGGGAAAAAACTACAGGATATATATTATACCTACGACCCGGTTGGCAATATAACACAGCAGGAGGATAAATGCATACCGCAACAGTTTTTTAACAACTATTTTATTGATGGAATATCAAGGTATGAATACGATGCGTTGTATCGGTTGATGAATGCTGAAGGAAGAGAACATGCGGGGCAATTAGTTTTTGACAAGCATGATAATTCCGATGATTTTTCTTTAATGATGAATCCAAGGCCTCATCCGAACGACCTGATGACCTGGCAAACTTATAAACAGGATTATCTATACGACCCGGTTGGAAATATAAAGCAGGTAAGTCATAGAGCCAATGGAAAAGGATGGATTAGAGACTATGACTATGAAGCCAATAATAATCGCTTAAACAGTACAACCATTGCAGGCAACGCCGCAATCTATGAATATCCCCATCATCCAAAACATGGGTTTATTACTGGCATGCCGCACCTGCAAAAAATGGAATGGAATTTTAAAGACGAATTACAGTCAACAGCAACACAACAGGTAAATGCGGATAATCCACCAACCACCTATTATGTTTACGATGCACAGGGTCAGCGGGTGCGGAAAGTTACAGAGAACAGTGCCGGCAATAAGATCAATGAACGGATATATCTAGGCAGTGCCGAATTTTATTTTGAATATGATGGCGCTACAACTTTATTAAGCCGCGATACATTGCATGTAATGGATGACAGCCAGCGTATTGCAATGATTGAAACACTGAACCTGGAGAATGGCAAAAAAGTTAGTGAGGTATTGATACGATATCAATTTAGTAATCACCTGGGTTCTGCCTGTCTTGAATTAAATGAGGAGGACGAACCGAAAATTATTTCCTACGAGGAATATCATCCATATGGCACCACTTCTTACCAGGCAATGAATGCTGATATTAAATCAGCAGCTAAGCGATACCGTTATACTGGTTTGGAAAGGGATGAAGAAACGGGATTTGGATATCATAGTGCGAGGTATTATGTGTCTTGGCTGGGGAGGTGGACAGCAACCGATCCGATGGGAATCGAAGCCGGAGGTAATCTATATTCTTATGCTTCCGATAATCCCATCCTAAAATTGGACAAAGATGGAATGGAGCCACTTACGTACGGGAAAGAGGGTAAAAATAGCTTAAAAGTCAAAATTTGGGGAAGAGCCTTTATTGATGAACCCCTTAAGGATACTCGCGGAGAATCTATAGGCCACCAAAAATTAGGCGAGTTTAACATTAAATGGGATCCTATTAAACAGAAAGTCGAGGTAAATGTCGGAGCGCTTGATGTAGAGGCAGGCGCTAAAGCCGGTTCGGTGTTCATTTTTGCGTCAGCTAAAGTTGCCAAAGCTTCGCTAACTCTTAGACAAGGCGAAGAATTTAAAGCCGGGGTGACTTTATATGAAGCCGGGGTAGGTGTTAAAGTAGGCCCGGTAAAGGGGAAGGTTTTATTTGGATTGTCTGCTGGTATTGAACTGAATAAAACAACCGGAAAGATAGGTGTCAAAGTGGTGCCCGGAATTGGTGGAGAGATAGAAATCGATGCCGCCAAAGTGGCTTCATATCTCGCTCCACCGGTCAAACCATTGTTCCTGATTTCCACCGATCCGAAAGATGAACCTCGTGTCAGGTATTCCTACGTTCCTCAGGTGAAGCGAAATCCTCCACACCCGAAACAACATCACAGGGGACATATTGGCAACAGGCATCATCAAACAAAACACAGTGAAGCTTTTCAATATTTGGGTTATCCACTGAAATCGTCTGGCTGACTTATCAAAGTTTTGCTCGTCCTTGTTTTCCGCCCTTGTTTGTGTTTTCACCAACAAGGAATTATTAAATGAAAAGGAATTGAAGATTTTTATTAAACTTGAAGCATGAAGAGTTGATTAGTAGAGAACATTTAAACATAACGTTATGCCAATAAAAAAATCTATACCAAATGCAATCATTTCATGGATAAGCGATAGCCCGGGCAAGTTAATAGTTTATTTTCTGGCTTCGTTATTCATTTTTTCTATAATCGGCATCATTGTACTTGCTAATAAGTCCATGTTAGGTAAGGAGACATTTGGGCGGGAAATTGGTAACACGTTTTTGCATTTAATTTCTGCCAGTGGAGTTGGAGCAATTTTAACTCTGCTACTTGCCAAATATAATCATCAACATGAAAAATTTAAAATAGATGAGCAAAGGGCTTATACTCAATCTATACAATTACAGGAATTAAACAGAATATCAAATGAAAACAAAAATCAATTTGTCAAAAATATTCTTCGTGATTTAAATGAAACCTATTCAGGCTTTAAAAGTGCAAGAAGGATGCTAAGGGCTAAAGCATTTAAAGTATCGTATGAAGATGTGATTAAAAATAACAGTGCAATAATTGATACAAAAATTTATGATCACTATTTAGAAAAAATAAATGATTATCAATTAAGATTGGAGACTATTTTAAGCGAATTAGACACGAATACAAATATTTTTAAAAATTATAGTCAAATAAAGACTTCTATCAATCAAATGCAGGAATACCTCCATGGTCTTGTTCAAGAATATGAAAATTATAGATTCAAAGCAAACGCTGATTCAGGTTCTTTAACGATTGAGCCTTTTGATAAAATAAAGGAACTAGTTGATCATGCTAAAAAGAATGGTCCACTTAAAATAAAATTTATTTACCCATACAAAAAAGCAATTGCTGCTGTTCGTAAAGAACTTCTTGATGGGAATAAAATTAATTTATCAATTGAACAAAATAAAGCAACAGTCCGACTGTTTTTTGATGAGGTTTGCAACCAGGGCAAATGGGAAATTATTAATGAAATTTTCGCTGAGCAGGTAAACTTTAATGGAAAGTCGGGTGCTCCTGGTATTGTGATAAAATACTTACAAGAAATAAAGGATGCTTTTACTAATCCAAAGGTTAAAGTAAACAAACAGGTGGCAGAAGAAGACAGGGTTTCAACTATGCGGACATGGACAGGAATTCAGTCAAAAGAATATAATAATAGCCCGCCAACCAATCAACTGATGACATGGATGGAGATAAGCGTCGTCCGCCTGGAGAATGGGAAAATTGTTGAGGATTGGGTGGTGCGGAGTGAATTGACTGTTGCAAGTGATGATGAAAAAGTATAATGATAAAAAAGTCTGATTGGATAAAGTATATTCTACTTTTCACTTACCAGGGAATTCAAAAATAAAAAACTATGAGCAGGGAAGGGTGGGGTACATTTTCCGTAATGGATCATCAAAGGCCAGGAGCTTTTGTTTCTGAAATATTACTTTATGACCGGTTGGTCAATCCTGTCCCATCGGATAAGGGAGAAAGAAAAAGATGGATGGAGATTGGACTAAAGCCAATTTTTCCTATACTGATTTCAACAACTAATAAATAACTCCTCAATTAATTATTTTTATGTTCCAGATTACTCCACCCCTTCGATTAAACGATCAGGGGAAACAGGTGCAGAACTTACACTTCACTCTTTTCCTTTGTTTGCAGAAATCAACGAACCCCAAGCTTACCGTTATTTTGGATGCAAAGCAATTTACTGAAGTATTTAAAAACGAAGCTCATGACCAGGTTTATGGAGCTATTACATCTTCGATTGTAGAGAGTTTTCAGCAAAATCCGGAAATACCTGTTGAAAATATACCTGTTCCAGCAAGTGGAGAAATTGACAAGCCAACGGCGGAAATGTTTAATAAGTTATTGCTTCAGTACGCGGGTTTAGAGATGGATGTTCCACCAAATTATCCTTTTGATACAGCAGATCCATTGCATCCGCCTGAAACTACACCAGTCACCATCCCCTTCCTGGTGTTTGGTGATACTTCCCCGGCTGTAACCGATTTGCAAATGGCCCTTGGTAAATTGGGCTTTCCCATCAGTTCAGAGGAAATGGGTAATGGTTTCGGTAATGAGACCTGCAATGCCGTAAAAAAATTTAAAACCAAATACAATATTCCATCATTTGGTTGCCTGGTAGAAAAGCAGACTGCAGACGCGCTTAATAAATATTTTTCACAACACGGAATACAATCTTTTATTGGCTTCCCGATTTACTTTGGAATGCAAACCGCTGAAGTAAGAAAATTGCATACCAGTCTGAAGGCATTAATAGACAGTGGTGGTCAAAATATTTTTTTGGATCCGTTTGAATTACAGGATGGAAAATTTGGCGAATCAACCTGTAAAATAATTACAAACCTCCAATTGCAGTTTGGAATAAATGTCGAGACCTGTTATATTGATGAAGCAACCGCTAATAAAATAGGGGAATTGGTCGTCCAGGATGAATACGAAGTAAGCGGCATGGTATTCACTGAAAATGGCCTTCCTTCCGGACCGGGAATTAATGTAGATGCATACGATATAGATCTCCAGGGAATAGATAGTTACGACACTGTTACGGATCTTAAAGCACTGACCTCAGAGAATGGATTTGAATTCCTTGGCACAGGACAAACCAATTCGGGCAGCCATTACAGTATTGGTTTTAAAAGAGAGAGGTTCAGCAAATTGGAACAGGGCCTGGCAGACGTTATGGTGTATGCTTTCGCGGGCAACACTATCATAGGGCGTACAAAAAGGCCTTCCGCCAAAAGCGATTTCAGGGATAACAGACTGCCGGGATGGGATATCCGGCTTGAAGACAAGGAAATTATCTCAAATGACAAGACTGAATTTGAAATCGCAATGGCAGCAGTATCACCATTGATACCCGATGGAAGAATTTCAGGGATCAGTAATACAGAAAGGCGGTTTAATTTTGTTTCCGCGGAAACCGGTCTTGGGCTACCCGTTATAATAGCGCTCGGTGATGCGTCCCGTATTTGGGAGCTTATACCTGAAAGCGAGTTAGACATCCTCGAATTATTATATGCGTGCGCCAGGGCATTGAATGAATCAACCCGGTTATCATGGTCCGTACTTGCAAGGAATTTAAAAATTGTAAACAAATTTATTCATGATGGAATAAAAGAGAGGAAAATAAAAATATTTACAGACGAGCAAATAGCGGACTTTATAAAACTGGTATCATCATTCGCAACGGCCAACCTGCTTGGAGTTCCGCAGGATAACCAGCCGGACCTGCAAAAAGTATTATCATTTGCCATGCCCGTTGCCACTGATCAGTCGAAACTACTTGACTTGCTCGTACAGCACGAAGGTGATACACCGGCTTTTTGGAATAAAGCGCTCCCTGAAGCAGGTTTTTCCATTGAAGCTATTTCGAAACTGCAGTTCACCGGCCAGTTGGCTGCTCTTTCAATCAATCACCTTCCCATAATAGACGAGGTGATCAATGAGCGGAAGATCGGCTCGCTTAGGGACGTAGTGTTAACGCTGCAGCGCACCGACTGGCAACAGATAATTGAAAAGGCCGGCGTTCCGGTTGAGTTGAGGAATGATGACAAGGATATTGAAAATCAAAATAAAGAATCATTTATCGATAGTATTATTGGTGCGCTTGAATCCAGCCACCCGACACTTGTAGTGGAAAAATTAATTGAAAATGGTGACTTTACCCACCTCGATGACAATGTAAAGAAGGACCTCAAAATATTTTTTTCCGCCGCAGAAAGTTTTGACCTGCGGAATTCACATGTGGATGACTTTACTAAAACTTTAGATCAGTTTGATGAGAACCATCGCAGTGAATTAAAGAAGGCATTAAAATCATTGCAACGGATATTTTGTATCAGCCCCACAAAGGAAATTATGGTCAAACTTTTGAACAGGGGTTTTACTTCAGCTTTCCGGATAGCCACCATGTCGAAAGAAATGTTTATCAATGGGTATTCGGAAGAACTGGGCGGTTTTGAAAACGCAGCCGTTGTGTACGAAAAGGCCGCTTTTATTTATCACAGGAATGAGCACCTCATCACTTATTTAAACGATTTCAATCATCTTCCTTCGTCAATATAAGTATCTATTTAAAAATTGCATTTATGGGACAAAATATTAGCGCTAGGTACCAGGACATTTTTGGTAGCCTGGATATCTGCCAGTGTGAACAATGCAGATCCGTATTTAGCCCGGCGGCATATTATGTCGACCTGCTCCACTTCCTGGATCATTTTTGTAACAACCAGGCGGACCGCGAACGCCTGCCCGCTGATTATAAAAACGGCGCCGGGGAAACTCCCCTCCAGGTGCTTTTAAAAAGAAGGCCCGACCTGGAGCAGCTTGAGCTGAGTTGTGAAAACACAAATACGGTTATTCCATACGTCGATATCGTTAATGAGATGCTTGAATACTATATCGTGAATAAAGCGCTGGATAAAAATGCAGCCAATAACACCAAAGATGAAACAGCGGAGGAATTACGCGCTGAGCCGCAACATACTACCGCACAGGCATATAAGATACTGGCTGATGTAGTTTATCCATGCAGCCTCCCTTATCACCAGCCACTTGATGTAACCAGGACCTTCCTTGAAAAGCTTAAAACATCCCGCTTTGATATACTTGATATTTTTAAAACGGATGGAACTGAAAAAACCCTTCGTTCACTGGATGCTGAATTGCTGGAACTCTCAGAAACGGAATATGCGATATTAACAGGTGAATTATTTAACACGGGGGCTTTTGCGAAAGAAACTTTTGAGTTGTATGGTTACACAAATAATACTCCCGGCGATCCTGGTAATTCAAATACCCCGGTCGACTGGAATGAACTGATCATCCGGGTACCTGAACTGTTGCGAAGAACAAGAATTAATTACGGAGATCTTTTTGAGATCGTTAAAACAAAATTTATTAACCCTTCACAGGAAGTTCTTGAATACATTGAATCAATCTTTGATAACAATAATCCGCAGTACACGGATATCCGGGGCAGCCTTATTTTAAGGACACCTTCCGAAGTATATAATGTATTAAAGTCTATTGCCGACGGATCAGCAGTACCCGATGAAGACATCAGCAAAAGACTAAAAAATCTTAATTCAGACAATGAATTTTTTACTAAAAAGATAAAAGATGACTTTATTAAATTCAGGGACCTGGTCACACTATTCAATGCCCATCCTGGCTGCGACACGGGTAATATTTCATTGAGATCCATAGCATGGCTGTATGAAGGCCAAACTGCTAAGACCGGGGAAGATGTCCTGAAACGAATGAATAGGTTTATTAGGCTATGGAAGAAGATTGGCTGGACTGTTCATGAAACCGATGCCGCGATATCGGCGGTTAAAGAAACAGGTATAACAACGGGACTGATCCGGAAAATTGCCACTATAAAACGATTAAAAGAACAATTGGGTTTACCTGTCCTTAATTTATTGTGTTTATGGGGCGATATTGATTTGTATAGCGGCAATTCTCTTTATAAAAAATTATTTCTTCGTAAATCCCTTCTGAATATTGATCCTGTTTTTCAACCAGATATATATGGAAATTTTTTAACCGCATCTCCCGATAAAACAAAGGCCAATGAACCTTTAAATAATCATGCACAGGCCATAATCGCTGCGCTGAATCTCCGGGCTGAAGATTTTTCGCTTATCTTGCTTGACCAGGGGATTGATGCTTCTTCAAATGGCTCTTTGAACCTGGTTAACCTGAGCGTTATCTACAGACACGTTCTTTTAGCAAAGGCAGCGGGTATAAAAGTGAAGGAACTTTGTACGCTTAAATCATTATCAGGCATAGATCCATTCCTCAGCCCGTCTGATACTTTTAGGTTTCTTGATATATCCGGTAAAATAAAAAATTCAGGATTTAATATTGCAACGATCGATTTTATTTGCAGAGGCACCAATGACCCGCAGGATAAAAGCATTCCTGTTGATACGGTTATTTTCAGCGCTGTTAAATCGATGCGCAACGGGTTGCTCCAGGTAGAAAAGGACCATCCTTTCCCACAGCCGGGAGAAACAATTACGGAAGATCTTCTGAGAAGTAAATTTTCACTCGTTTTTAGCAATGAATCAATAATCAGTGTTTTTGATTTGTTGAATGACAACCTTTCCTGTATTGTCGCTGATGCTGTCAACCTGGTAAATCTTCCTGTTTTGATAAGGCCTTCAGTACCATTAACACCAACTGAGCAGGAAAGCTGGGCGAGGATCAACGAACGCTTCCAATATTTGAAAGGTAAGGGAAGCGTTCAGTACAGGGGTAATATGACGGATGACGAGAGAAGGATTTTAAAAGCTATCGACCAGGCTACCCCGGCATTCCAGGTAGCAATAGATGATCTCTTTAACCAGGCTGAAGAAAAAGCGCTGCAGCTCACTGATAATATATTTAGCGGCTATCTGTCAATAAGAGATTCAACTGATATTTTCCTGGCGGGAAGGGCTCCGCATCCGGTGTTACCTGTTAGTGAGCAATACAAGAAATTATACCTTGTCATATTACCTTTCATAAAAAAACAGCTTGGCCGCAACCTTGTTATAGAATCTTTGAGTATTCTTCTTGGAACAGCAGCGCCTAAGATCAGCGCAGTTTTTGATTTTAATAAAATTGATGAAATAACAAATGACCTCCTTGTAAAAGGGCTGAATGGGGGCTACTACAACAATGCTACTTTTTCCGGCCCGGTTGCACTGGTACGCGTAGACGAACTGATCGATTTTGATTGGAAAACTGGTTTGCCGGGGCCTGGCATTAGAAGTAATCAATTTAGTGTACAGTGGTCAGGATATATAAGCCCGCTAATTGACGGACAGTATACTTTTTTGGCGCAGGTATCAGAGAAGGATGAAGGAGTGCAATTGATAATCAATGAACAGCAAATTATTGGCAGGGCCCCGGGCGATCTCATTACGGATACTGTTTTAGAAGCGTCCGAAGCCATCGATATGAAGGCGGGGCAGTTGTACACTGCCAGGTTAAATTATTCAGAAACATCCGGCAATGCAGGCATTCATTTATACTGGAAAAATGCGGCCGGCTTAAAAGAACTGATCAATTCAGAAAACTATTACCCCGGTTCTATAATAGAGACGTTTAAGTCTTTTGTCAGGACTGCTGCTAAGGCATGCCGTTTTATCGAAGGCTTTTCCTTATCTGAAAGGGAAATTAAATTATTCAGTGACCATCAACCCGATTTTGAAAATATCGATTTCGTTAATTTCCGGTTTGCCCAGTGGTTACGGATAAACGATTATGTTGTTTTGAAAAAACAGTTATCTCCGGGTACCCTTGTTCCTTTGACAGATCTTTTTGAGATGGCAGGCAAAGCCTATACTGAAAGCCAGCTCAGTTCCCTGCTCCTTCGATTATTGAATATAAGCCAGTTGGATCTAAAGGCTTTAAATGTTTCTGAAAAAGAGCTGTTGGCTTCAATGGTGGGCAGACTCTCTTTGCAACAGGCAAAAAACTTTTTAACGGATAACAAAGCTTTTAAAGTTGATACCATTTTGCTGGCACTGGCAACGGGCTGGGATATTGTTTTATTACACCAGTTGATGGAGAAATTTAATGCGGGGTATAAAAATTTTATAAATGAAATTGGACTATTAGAATGGAAAGAAATTATAAATGTTTCAAAGAAAACAGGAATAGAAATAACAAAACTATTTTCCTGGGCCGAAAGCTCACAGGGCAACTATGCGGATTTATACGCGGTAGCAAATGACATCAAGCAAACAGTAAAATCATACTACGACGATGACACCTGGGCAGCCGTGGCGAAGCCTTTGAGTGATTCAATCCGCGAACATCAGAAGCAGGCATTGGTAGCTCACCTGATGGTGATTTTCAGGTATGATGATGCCGGCCAGCTTTATGAACATTTCCTGATCGATGTACAAATGGATGCCTGTATGGACACCAGCAGGATCGTGCAGGCGATATCATCCGTACAGTTATTTGTTCAGCGCTGCCTGCTCAATCTTGAAAGCATTGAAGAGAGCAATACACAGGTGGGTGTGACACCAGGGTTGATTGAGGTTAAAAAATGGGAGTGGATGAAAAAATACAGGGTATCGGAAGCAAACAGGAGAGTATTTGTTTATCCCGAAAACCTGTTGGAGCCACAATGGAGGAATACCAAAAGCCCGTTCTTTGCGGATCTTGAATCGGAGCTGTTACAGGATGAGATTACGAATGAAAAAGCAGAACAGGCTTTAAGAAATTATCTATCGAAGCTTGAAGAGGTAGCAAAGCTGGAGGTTTGTGGCTTATTCCAGGAAGATGACGGCACACTGCATGTGGTTGGTAGGGTGCTAAAACAAACAAATGCTTTCTACTACCGGAAACGGACCCCTTTTAACCGCTGGCTGGCCTGGGAAAAAGTAGATGCGGGCATTGAGGCCGTAAATGACGGAGAGAACAGCGGCAGCCATCTTATGCCGGTAGTTTGGAAAGGAAAGCTTTTATTGGTGTGGCCTATTTTTCAAAAGAAATATAAAAATAAAGATGACCAGGGAGGAAAGAATTTCAGTAGTATGTTTAACGACGAGAAAATCCAGGATAATTTACCAATCAGTTACTGGGACGTTCAACTAGCTTACACTGAAAAAAAGGATAATAAATGGTCGCCTAAACAAATTTTCCCGGAAACCATCACCCCGGGATATTTCCCACGACCCTTATTAACTCCGGTCGGCTTTGTTGCAGATACTTCAGGAATACAATACATTTCCGATGATCATCCCAGTCAATTTAAGATCCAGTTTTATAATTTGCAAACTTTAACCTTTGATATGCGCTACAAAGACGCAGTTGTTACAGGCGGAAGCGCGCATATAGAGAGCCTGTATTCAAAGTTAAACATTGAATACAATTCCAGTCCTGGCCCAGCCCAGCCTTTTATCCGTCATATCCCGATGGCATTAGGATCAGCCAGTGAAGATTCGTTTTTTTTCAATGGAATAAAATTCGGATCCAACCTCTTCCTTCTTGGAAATACCTATTTATCAGATCCACCAAAAGGCGGTAGCATTTGTTTTCCCGCACAGTCGGATGATTTTATTCATAACGTGGACAGGCCATTTTTTTACAATGATCAGTTACGTTGTTATTTTGTTCTTCCTGGAAACTTCACCTATACCATTACCAAATTAGTAGAAAAGCCGGAACAAGTTGAATTAAATGCCTGGCTACTGAGCAAGCCGGAGGAACTGATGGTGCGTCCCGGATTCAATGCGCAGCAGCCAACGCCATCAAAATTTATAGGCCCGTTAACAGGCGGGGCGGAAATTGTATCGAAAAATCATTTTATAAATAACCAGGTTCTAAACAGACCAGTCGCCCCAAACCTGGCTTTGCGTTCAAATGATGTGAATAGCCTCAACAGGACGGGTGGGCAATCGGCCGGCTACAATGATTTAAAAAAATATGCTATCCTCAATACCAATGCGGCTTTCAGCAATACAGTCCGGTATGAAACCGTTTCGCAGGATATAAATGGCAGGCAATTAAGTTTTGAAAATTTTTTTCATCCGTATGTAGGAAGCCTGGTTGATGTGCTTAATAAAGACGGGATCAGGGGGTTGTTCTCATTGAGTGTTCAAAGCACCATTGACTCACCTAATATATTTGACACCCAATATAATCCCCATAACCTTTTAAACCCGGGAGTACCTTTTGTAAAGCCGCCGTACCCAGTGGAAAAGATTGATTGTGATCCTGGCGGCGCTTATTCATTATACAACTGGGAACTATTCTTCTTTGTACCGATGCTCATCGGCACCCACCTCAGTAAAAATGGAAAATACAAGGAAGCAATGGATTGGTTCCACAGGATATTCGATCCCACATCCAATGAAGCTCCTGATCCCGCAGCGCCTTACCGGCGTTTTTGGCAATTTCTGCCATTCAGGGAAATAAAACCGGAAACCATTGACGAGTATTTTACAGAAATAAATAAAGGCCTGCATAACCCTGAAGTAAATGAGTGGCGGGAAAATATGTTTGATCCGCATACGATTGCTTTCGGCCGCCCGGTGGCTTATATGAAGCATACAGTAATGAGATATATTGATAACCTGGTAGCCTGGGGCGATTCACTGTTTGTATTGGATACGATGGAATCAATCAATGAAGCTACTTTGTATTATGTGATGGCAGGGCATTTGTTGGGTGAACCGCCGCAGCATCTTCCCAGGCAGGGCAAAATTGCGCCGGAAACTTATTCCAGTCTTCAATCAAAGCTGGATGCTTTTTCCAATGCTGCGGAAGATTGGGAATATGAATTTCCATTAAGCGGGCCTGTAACTATTTCCCCGGCACCTGTTGATGGCAATCTGCTGGGTGGCTTCGCAAACCTTTATTTCTGCATACCTGCAAACGATAAAATGCTTCAGTATTGGGATACGGTAGAAGACCGGCTGAATAATATCAGGCATTGCAGGAATATTGAAGGAATAACCCGCTCATTGGCATTATTTGAACCTCCCATTGATCCTGCAGCATTGGTGAGCGCTTTATCCCAGGGCTTGAGCATCGGGGATGCGCTTGGCGACCTGAACGCACCACTGCCTTTTTACCGTTTTACTTTTATGGTACAGAAAGCGATTGAAATGTGTAATGATATCAGGGGGATCGGGAACAATCTATTATCGGTGATGGAAAAGCACGATGCGGAGGAACTGGCAGCTATCCGGGCCACCCATGAAAAAGAATTGCTTAAATTAATTAAAACAGTAAAAGAACTGCAGGCACAGGAAGCAGAAGAGCAAAAGAAATCTATATTAAAAACACGCGATGTTACGGCAAAACGGCTTGAATATTATGAATCCCTCTTGGGGACCGAAAAAAAAGCTGATATCCCCGAACCGGATTTCGATCATCCTGATCAGCTAATATTGATAGATGACCTTCCTTTTGAAATTAATCTTGACACGGTGGATGGAAGTGATTTTAAAATCCTGGCAGGGGAAAAAGAAGAGCTACATAAAATGGAAATTGTATTGGGGCTTAATACAACCACCGGAACTCTTGAAACAATTGCGGGAATTGCGAATCTATTTCCTGTTATAGACAATAAAATTGCTCCATTTGGCATAGGCGCCGGCACTTCATTTGGCGGACCCCAATTTGGAGCTGCTTTATCAGCTGTGGCAAGAGCTACTCAGGCTGCTTCAAATTATATTTCCGCAGAAGCTCAGAGGGCATCCAAATTGGCAGGCTATACCCTGCGCGCATTCGAATGGACACAGCAAAGAAACCTTGCCGCACGCGAGATCAACCAGGTCAACCGGCAGCTAATAGCAGCGGATATCCGTACACGGGTTACAAGAAATGAATTGAAGAACCATGAGGAGCAGATCAAACAATCAGAGAGGGTTGAAACTTTCCTGCTTACTAAATTCACCAATAAAGAACTGTATGAATGGATGAAAAGCCAGTTGTACGATGTTTATAAACAGAGTTATCATCTTGCCTATGACCTTGCGAAGAAAGCAGAGAAATGTTATTGTTTTGAGCGCGGTGAAATTGCAGGCAGTTTTATCCGGAATGGTTATTGGGAAGGGGGCAAACAGGGGTTACTGGCAGGCGACCGGCTGCACTTTGCCATAAAGCAAATGGAACGTGCTTATACAGACGCTAATAAAAGAGAGTATGAAATTACCAAACACCTTTCACTTTTAATACATGACCCGCAGGCATTGATCAACCTGAAAACAACCTCATCCTGTGAGTTTGAACTGCCGGAAGAACTCTTTGACCTGGATCACCGGGGCCATACCATGCGCAGGATCAAATCAGTTAGCCTAAGCATTCCATGTGTTGTGGGGCCTTACGCAAGCGTTAGCTGTAAGCTCTCATTGTTAAAGAATGAGATCAGGATCAACAACAGGTTACTCAACGGAACCCAATACGGCAAAGATACAGAGAACGATGACCCACGCTTTTACACCGATTTCGCATCCAGCCAATCGATTGCAACAAGCAATGCCCAAAACGATAATGGATTATTTGAGTTGAACTTCCGGGATGAAAGATATTTGCCTTTTGAAGGGGCCGGGGTCATAAGCCGCTGGCGAATTTCGTTGCCAGACCAGCTTAAACAGTTTGATTACGATACCATCGCGGATGTCATTTTGCAGATTCGTTATACTGCCCGGGAAGGAGGTGAAGAACTTGCATCAAAAGCCACCACGCATTTAAATGATTTTTATAAAGCTTCCTTTGAAACCGGGAAAACGCAGGGTGTCAACCAGCTTTTCAATCTCAGGTATGAATTTGCAAACGAATGGCATTCCTTTTTTAAGGCAACTGAGCCGGAAAAACAAATACTTGAATTAAAGAACTTCGAACAGCGGCTTCCCTTGTTTGTTAAATTGTACGGAACAGAGAAAACAGAATTGGTTTCGCTTAAATTTCTTATTAAGGGAGACCCGGTAAAACCTGCGTTAAATTCAGACAAAGATGATATCAGGCCTGCGCAGGATATTGGCGACATCCAACAATTTATAATGACTGACGGCCTGCCTTTATTCACCGACTCCTGGAAAATACAGTTAGCCGGAAATGGCCTTATAAAAAAAGAAAACCTGGATAATGTTTTGCTGCTGGTTAATTATAAATTGAAGTGAAGAAGCGTTGGTGATCAATACGTCAGTTCATGGTTAACGCAACACTAGTAGTACCAGCAAATCCATTGTCCGGTTTTCTAATATATTTTGTATCTTACTTATGGCTTTATTAAATACCAAACTATCATGCAATAAAATGAAAACCCTCTTCTTATTCAACAAGGTTGTATATATTTCCTTTTTTTTGATGTTCAGCCAGCCCGATGTGTGGGCCCAACCCGGGGAGCCCGATAATTCATTCAATGGGCATGCGAGCACACAATATGTATATGGCATGGGTTTGGCGAGTGTAATACAAACAGATGGTAAATTACTTGTAGCAGGCTATTATTATGATTATAAAGAAACCCTACCGCCGAACAATACCGAGGATATTCTTATACTGCGTTATAATGAAGACGGAACACCTGATGCTGATTTTGGAGATGCAGGAGTAGTAATTACAGATCTTGGAAGGTATGAAGAGTGCCGTTCTATTGCGCTTCAGGTGGATGGTAAGATACTAGTGGCAGGAGTAAGCGGTCAGGGTAACCTGCCTGATGTTGGATTCCTGGCGAGATACCAGGCAGACGGTAAACCAGACAGTTCCTTTGGAATCAACGGACATATAATTGCCAGCTATAATGATGTTCCTTATGGTGGGTTGCAATGCACCGGCTTAAAGCTATTGGCAGACGGAACAATACTGGTAAATGGCCACCGGGGAGGCGAAAACTATATAAATGAATACCGCTTTATTGCAAAATATCATGCCAACGGTGTGCCGGACGATTCATTTGGCAACAGTGGTTTGCTACCAACACCAAATGCTTTTCAGACAAAGGAAAGTTTTGATATACAGCCGGATGGAAAAATAGTCGTTGCCACCACATCGATTGGAAATTATTTTGGCATTGCCCGCTATCTTCCAAACGGACAACCAGATGTGACCTTTAATAATACAGGGTATGTACAAACATATATTGACAGCTTAGGGGGAAATGGATATTTGGTTAAACTTCAGCCAGATGGTAAAATACTGTTAGCAGGAACCAAAAATGTTTGGTATGGACCTTCTCCCGGTAATGATAATGGCTATGATTTCGCCGCAATACGATATAATGCAAATGGGACAATAGATACAGGATTTGGCAACGGGGGAGTAGTTAGTAACCGATTTCAACTGGCGGGTATTCCGTCAAAAATAGAAATACAAAAAGATGGCAAAATATTGTTAGCAGGTTCAACGGGCGGCAACCTGGTGGCAGAAGGGGATTATGTGCTGGTACGTTACCTTAGTAATGGAAAGATGGATTCGCTGTTTGGGAATAATGGCAGTAGAGTCTATGCCAGCCAAATATATGGCGTCTGCAATTCAATGGATGTAAAAGACCAACAGATACTGCTTTCAGGGTGGACGATTGATGGTGCTACAAACGCTGTATCAGCATACACGCTCGCAGTCCAAAATGATGATAGTACCTCAGCTTCCAATTCGCTTACACTTTGTGCTTCCGCGGCTACTGCATTGCTGGCTGCCGGCATCCAGGGCGTATCGTATCAATGGCAATTTTCAACGGATGGTTTTGTATTTAATAATATCAGCAATGATGTTTATTACAATGGTACCAACTCTCCTAATCTACTGCTAAATAATATTCCGACCAGCTTTAATGGCTACCAATATCGCTGTGTTACGCCTATTGCAATAAGCAAAATTTTTACCATCCATTTTTTAAATACGTGGACGGGTGCTATAAGCAACGCCTGGGAAAACCCGGGCAACTGGAGTTGCAACCAGGTGCCGGACAGTAACACCAACTCAGTTATTTACAGTGGCAACGTGGTGGTTAATTCAACTGTGACAGTGAAAAGTTTAACGGTAAAAAAAGATGCTGCGGTATTAGTTGGTACAGGCAATACATTGAATGTGCTTCAACAACAAAAAATCCTGCAATAACAGTATTTTATGAGCAGTCAGAAAATAGTTTTGTTCTTATAAGTAAAAAGCATTCACCATTGCCATTTCACACTTAACTTAACACTAGTGCTGTGTTAACAATAATATGGCGTATCATTTTTTTATTACACGAAACAGGAAACACGAATTACACGAATTAATCCATGTTTAATCACTAATTCTTGTAATTCGTGCATAAAATTCGTGTCATTAGTTTAGGTCATTCTACACTTAACATTACAATAGTATAAAGCTCATTATTGCAATAATAATTGAAATACAAATTTCAAAGACAATAATTGGCTTTCTGCCACATCTTAATAAAATTCTTTCTCCACTAATTTTTTTTATATTTATAGGACGACTTCTCCGAATTACTCTCACTTCTTAACATAAACTTTCAATTATGAATTATTACGTAAGCAAATCAGGAAGTATTGAAAACGATGGTTCAATCGACGCACCGTTACTTACAATTCAGTCAGGTATCGATAAGTTGAAAGACCCGGGAGACACGCTCATCATTGGCGGCGGTAACTATGCAGAATATGTCGAAATAAAAGATAAGCACGGTAAAAAAAGTCAACCGATTAATGTTATTGGGATAGAGGGAGAGACGGTAAATATCGATGGCCTGCTGGAGGATTTTTGGGAATTTTCCGTGGAATCTCCCGCGGAAGAAAAATGGGTACCCGCATTAACGACAGACATAGAAGCACATCCGGAAGAATATGTTTCACGTGAAAAAATAATATTCACAGAAGACATAAGTTTGGGAAAGAATGGCATCAAGGGGGCTTTTCTTGATGGCGTCGGAAATAAATACACCAGGTTGATCAATCATTCCACGATCAGGGATCTTCGTTCCGTGAATGAAAAATTTGGAAAAATAACAGACCCTCCCGATACGGATAATTACATAAAAGTGCTGGACAAAGACGGAGTACCAAAGACTTTGGAAGATACTCATACCGAGTATTATTATCCTCTTTTTTTTATGGGGCCAGGCATATGGCTAAACAGGGATCCTGGAAATGAAAATTATGGTAAAATACATATAAGGCTTTCACATACTCATAACAATGTTCCGGGCCTTACCGATTATTCCGGCGAAACAGATCCAAATAAAATAGGATTGGCTATTTCAAAGAAAAATACGAACAGCCTTTTCGTGCATAGTAGCGAATATCTTGTATTGAGTAATATTTCTATCCGGTTTGGCGGGGAAAATTCGGTCGATGTAAAAGGTGGTCCTGGCATACGCTTCGACCAGGTCCGGTTTTGTTGTTCTGAAGTCGGTGTATCTGTCGGTACTACAAAGGGTTTGGAAATTAAAAATTGCGAATTTGACGGTGGATTGCCTCAATGGTTTTTCCGGAGTGATCGAAAATCTGAATACTATTATAAAAAAGGAACATCAGTATTCGAAAATAAAGTAGGTAGTCAAACCAGCAGTGCTCTGTTAGCTGGTGCCAATAATAATACCGGCTTAGTCATACAGAACTGCGAATTCAGGAATGGGCACGATTTGAAGCTGCCCGGCGACGTAGATTTTCATCATAATCTCATCACCAACATGAAT